>JACQXV010000233.1 GCA_016208715.1 Candidatus Woesearchaeota archaeon
GAAGCGGCAAGATCTCCACTCCTGACGCCACCCTGTTGATGGGATAACTCTTGCTCATCCGCACACACCCGCTTAAGAGCGTGGCGGCGGCTACTGTCAGACCAAGCATCACACTATTATATTTCATTTTTTCCTCCATTTGAGATATGTCACAGCGTATCAAAAATCCTTTATTTTACAGCGCCAGTGTGAACCCTACCCTATATTGCTGTTCAATGTTAAATGGCGCATCATTCTTGTCCTCGTCGTTGAAAGGGAAAACTCTTACCTCGCTGAGTAGGCCGAAACCGGTACCGGGAAAAACCAGGGAAATCCCGACCGGAACAAAAACCTGTAATTCCCATTCTGAAGGCTGATGCCAGCCTGAAGACTCGTTCCAGCCTGACCCTTGGTCATAATACCAGACATTATTAGTGCCCACCGTGACTGTACAACGTGTAATGGATAGGCCCGCCCCGGTATATGGCGAAAAAAATTTTGACGGATAGCGCGTTAACATAGAGAACGAAATCATATCGTTTTCAAACGGACGATCCGGCAAATAAGTCACATGGTTTTCAACCAGAGACGCCACCATGTCTGAGGACGAATAGGCTTTGTGAGACTCATGAGCATAATCCAGGTACCAGCCGTAACTCTTTCCCCAACGCCCTATTCTGAAGCTATAGCCATTGGTTTCTCTGTAACTATAATCATTATACCAGCTATTCGCGCCCATGCCGCTGAAATAGGAATAGGACTGATCTTCTTCGTACTCTTCGTATTCGCTCTCTATTTTCCGCGACTTCCAGTATATCTGCGCTTTGCTGACATCTTTCCAGTTCAGCGCGAGCGCTGTATTCCTGCCGTAGCGGCGCATAACCCAGTCCAAATCCCCGAAAGTGAACTGTCTCATGCCCCCTTTAACGGCGCTTATGCGGGGGAACTCTTTGCGCAGGGCAGGCGCGCTTTCTTCCGTTTCTTTCGCGGTCTCTTTTGAAAATTTAAAGGATTTTTTGGCAATCGCCGGTTCCGGGAGGGGTTGGGAGACTAGAGGCCGGGCGATCGTAACCTTAAGCGATTCCGACGGTCCTGCGCCCGCGACGCCCTTCTTGTTGACATAAACGGAAACACGAAAATAAAATTCGCCGCTGATTTTCTTGGGCAGGGACAGATCTATTTTCATTTTTATCGCTTTCTGCGGTCTTAAATCGGTCTTGCCCGGATAAAACTCTGTTTGCAAAATCACTTTATCTGAATCCGAGGGGTCTTTAAGGCGCAATAAAACCCCGTAGGTATTTTTGCGCCAGACATTATTCCCGGTGTTCGCCAGCGAAACCTCGACGCATACCTTGCCTCCGGGGATAATCTTGTGCGGAGTAACTTTGGCTGATATTATCTTGGCCGTATCGGCCGCTGAAACATTGGAGCGGCACAACAAGATAGCGAGCGGCAAAAACAATAAAATTGACGCGGCGGCGCGGTATTTTTCAGCTTTCAGGCTCGACATAATATGCATGGCCGGAACGGGCGGATGCCGTCCGTGCTGCTGCTGTTGATATATCCTAATAAATTGTTATCAGTGCGAAACGACACGGCTGACAATGCTTTCCTTAAAAA
>JACQXV010000084.1 GCA_016208715.1 Candidatus Woesearchaeota archaeon
CTGAACGGAGCAATTATAAAACAGGGGATCTTGTTCAATATCGCGGGCAATGGATTTTAACTCATGGGACAGGATGGCGATGGGCTCATCGCTTAAAATACAAGCCTTCACTGCCATGGAAAATATTTTGTCCAAATATTCCCTTTGCTTTTGATTGAGCTTGGTACGGTCGGTTCCGGACACTTCATAGGCATCGATCAACGCATTTTCCATTATTAACTCCTTCAATAAAAAAAAGTTAATAATAACTTATACTAATAAGCGCTGTATTTTGGTGTTCACCAGACCGCTCATAGTCATAAAGGACTGATTGCGGTCCTCCATTTTTACCGCGTCTTCAAGGCTCATGGCATTGAGTGCGGAATTTAAGGCCTCCTTGGTCAGATGCAATGCGATCCGGCTCTTTGACGTCATGCTTTTTGCGATTTCCATGGCAGCCGGCATTAGGTTTTCACGGGAGTGAACATAGTTCACCAGGCCGATGCGCAGCGCTTCATCGGCGAAGATGCGAATGCCCGTCAGACACATTTCAGCGGCTTTTCCCCAGCCCACAATCCGCCATAAAAAATAACTGGATCCCATATCGGCGCCGCCGACGCCGATATTGATGTACTGGGCGCAGAACATGGCGTCCTGACTGGCCAACCGGATGTCGGAAGCCAGGGCAAGTGAAAGTCCTCCCCCCATTGCCGGCCCATGGATCGCTGCAATGATGGGTTGAGGGCATGAGCGCATAAGGCGGTAAAGTTTTGAAAAAAAAGACTGGCCATGGTAAAAATCATCCGGACCGACCTTTGTCTCGGGCCTTCCGGAAAATTGCTTCAAATCCATACCTGAACAAAACCCCTTTTCCCCTGCGCCTCTCGTGATGATTACTTTTACCGAGTAATCATCTTCTCTTTTTCTCCAGAAGTCAACCAGCTCAGCCACCATTTCGTTATTCATTGCATTAACGACATGAGGGCGGTTGTATGTTAATATGCCGATTTCGCCATCCACATCATATTGGATTGTTTTGTATTCCATCTGTTCGTTTCCTTGTTGTCCACAATCGGTCTTGGTAAAAACCGGATGTTCCGTCATTTAGTGTCTGTACCATCTCTTGGCGATTTTGAAAACCAAAACTTTCACGAGCCATGAATTTTGCATATTTTCGTTTCAGTCATCGGCACAGGGATCGCGCCAGGGTAACCGCATTTGTTTTTAGCCGTCTCAGAATTCATGATTTGTAGTATTTTATTGGATTTAGTCAAACTATAACC
>JACQXV010000198.1 GCA_016208715.1 Candidatus Woesearchaeota archaeon
AACAAATTCTCCTTGCGTTTTAAAAATGCCTTTTTTGAGGTATTTAAAGGTATCTGAATTACCTCACAGTGCGACTGGGCGTCGAACATAAGACATCTTACATTTCTGCAGGGCTTTACGGGCTCGCCCGCAAAGCCTCCGAAAAGTTTGCTTAAATAATCCTTAGAAGCGTAGGCATCCAAGACCACAATGGGCGTGCGCACTGTGATGACTCTTACCTCTCGCAGGATAAAGCGCGCCCTACCCCCTGAAACAACCAAGGTTAAGCGGCTGTTCCAGATGTCACCCGGCGAGGAAGTCGGAGGGCGGAAGGCGGAATTCGGAAGTAAAGGAAGAAGTTTTTCCTTCCTTCCGACTTTCGACTTTCGACTTTCGACTTCCGATGCCTTGTCTATCTCAGAAAGCAACGAAGAAGCAAGGAAACCAACTGATGCATGTGGGAGAGCTTCTATCTCCTCAGATGTAAACGATTCTAAACGCGCTGGCTGGTCAAAGACGTTTTCTATGCACTCTTCTACAAGCCTAAGATGCTTAGTTAGTTTTATCCGTCTTTTCTTTGCTACGCTTGTCATTATGGAAACTATCTCGCTACACCTAAACGCTTTTGTCTGCCCTGCGGCTTTCTCTTCGGCATAGTGTAAGGTGTCTCTCATCAGGCGCCCGAAAGTAGGCAATGGATACTTGGCATCGTAAGGGAAATGCAACTGGTTGGCAGTGATTTCTACTTTTTGGAAAAGCGCTCGACTAGGGTCTTCATCCAGCACAAGTAAATCAGCATCTAGCCTCCCTGCGAAGTGTAGTTCTAACGCCTGCTCGTAGGTTGTGACCTTCACACGTGATATTGTAAAAAACTGTCGAAAGTATTCGCAACAGTTAGTAAACAACTTGGAAGGAGAATAAGGACAGCCAGGACATATTACCTTGCCCGGCATGTAACCTTTGGCGGCTATTAATTCAACCTGAGAATATCGCATACAATTTTCCTTATCTCGTCCTTTTAGCAGGTTAGTATCATCGCGACGAGGAGAGGCATCCTCTCGTTCCACTGAAAACTGCTCGAATACTGTTCTTGCCATCTCCTTTGTGGGTTCGGCTAAGATAACTTTCCTTTCCGAGTTCTTTATTACTTCGATTATCTCAGTCGTTTTCCCTAAGCCCGGCGTTGCCCTTAAAACCAAAACCTCTCTTTCTTTCAACTCTTTTATATGTGTATTAAGCTGCTGGCTCATATTTGCTAAAACCTTTTCTGCATCTTCTTTCGATAGGGGCGGTACTGTCTGCATCAGCTTTTCGACG
>JACQXV010000199.1 GCA_016208715.1 Candidatus Woesearchaeota archaeon
AAATCAACCTTAGAATCACCAGATGGTATTCCAGGATTATTCTTAAAATTTGGATGTTCGGTAAATGCTCCAAACATATGCTTTAGTTGAAAATCAACAACTTCCATTATTTCATCATGATGCGTGGTAAGAATATTTGAAATTTCATTCCTATCTACAGGAAATAATACATAACTGACAAATTCCATATGTCCCTGTCGTGAATCCCTGCTATACCACTTTGGACTTGGTAATTGATTCATGTCTGTTTCTGTCGCGATTGGTTCTATTTTCCCGTCACCTATGATGCTTGCAACCGACGGATCCGGAGATTGAATGGGACTATCCATTAATCCCTGGACATCCATGCTTGTGGCGTCTTTAGCGCCATCTGTCCCAAATTGATCAATGCTTGTTCTTAAACTTTCCATTGGCGCTAAAGACGCCACAGGTTGAGCATTGGAATAATTGACTGCAGATGTGATAAACAAAATCGCTGCAATTAACCCCCATTCTTTCTGCTGCTTTGTTTTGTTTGTCATTTTATTTTCCTCCTTTAAGTGCATTGCTCTTAAAAAACTGTGTAATACATAGTATCATAACCGCAGTCATTTATCATGAGTCTAAAGGTCATTTTTATATGGTCTTTTGACCTACCATTTTTTAGGTTCTTCGGTCATGGGAAACCACGAAAGTGGGATAAGGGATATAGGGGAAACCACTTGAGTGGTGTCCCACTGGGATGGCTGTTAGGAAGGGGTGCCTGGATGAGGGATGAGAATTCTAGGGAAATTCCAAATTTTTTCATCCCTCTGATTCATACTTCATACTTCCCGAAAATTTCCTGCCCGACATCAGTCAGGCGGGTAACTAAAATTTTCGGGTTAGTTACCCTTGATTTTGGCTTCAATCCTCTCCAGCAATCCGTATATTCCTTTTGTTGCCAGACCCCCGGCTCCGCCGGCAACAAAAGCCGCGGTTCTGTCACCTTTGATGCCTTCCGCAGATTGAAATGTCTGTGACCTGAGCATATGCTGTGAATTTGAATAATGAAAAAGTTCCACCGGTTTTCCTGACGCATCCCGGCCCACAAGCCAAATGTGCCCTACCTTGTCAGGATAGCCGAGAGGCGGAATTCCCACAACCACTTCAGAAGCTCCGAACCCATCCATTTTGAGCACGTTGTAGAGCAATGCTCCCTTTCCGGTGCAATCAGAGAACCTGCCTGCTGTCCCGTTTAAAGTCACTACCCTTGCGGCTTCTTCAGAAGTGATATGGTAGATGTTTGTGCCATAGAGGTCATTGTGTGCGACCCATGTCACCTCTTTTTCTATCACATTAGCCCATTCCTGAGGGGTTTTCGGGTCGTATTTCACCTTCATCTCCTGATAGAACTTCTGGGTTTGCTCGCCGTTCTTTAAAACCGTTCCGGGCAGGTTGTACATCCTGTAACCGCCTATCAATGTATTTTTTGCCTTATCCCAGAATGTCAAATCCCCTGTCTTTACCGTCATCTGCCCCAGCGTAGATCCCAGCGCAGCATGGGTGCCGACAGCGAAACCAGCCATGGCTCCAAAAGAAATGGTTGCTGCCAGAGCTATCTTGGCTATTTTTCCCCGGTTGTTGTAAACATAGGATGATGCCTTGTTCATTAATGATTTTACCTTGTTTATTTTTTTATCCCCGGCAGGAACACCCGACGGGTGTTCAGTGTTAGTAATTTCACCAGGTTTTTTCACTATCTTTTGGATGATTGCAGAATCAATGGCATTACCGATTTTATTTGCCGTTGGTCCGTTTAAAAAACCGTATGTCTTGTTGAAAACAGCTTTTGAAACCATCTCTCCGGCGCTGAAGATGCTGAAAGTCATCCCGAAATAAGCCATGACAGGATTTCCGGTAAACATTCCCCCAAGCATGAGTCCGGCTCCCAGAAGAAGGCGGAAAACGTCCGGGTCAGTAATTCCATCCCATGCAGGCTTGAGCGCCTTGTGATAGACCTTCTTTGCAACCTCGCTTTTTCCCAGAAATTTTATGAACCAGCTATTCTTGATTCTTTCAGATACTTTTGCAAAGACGTCTGAGTTGTAACTTGCAGACTTCATAATAGAGCCTGTCATAAAATAGGCAGCTGCGGCAGGCCCCCAAAAGAGATTAGCCACCGCACCAATCCCCGCTCCTGTCCCTAATGCACCGGCTATTCTGGCAGCACGGCCCTTATGGTTATCCGGCGGCCTCCATGATACATTTTTGATTTTAAAAGAATCATTGGACAGCGGCGGGACAACCTTTTTTGTAGTCTGGGGTTTGTTTACCGCGTGAACTGGTCCCCAGTCACCCTTTCTGGCGCCAAAGGGCGCCATGGTTTCCCCTACTTTGATTTCCCCGAATCCGGCGCCGCTGATATCAACCGATCCAGTATTGTACTTGCTTGTTCCGTCAAAAAATTTCCCTGAACCCAGGTTATCAGGCTCTGCCATGATTTGAAGGAGATTGAAATTACTCCCTGCCTGTTCGCCGG
>JACQXV010000200.1 GCA_016208715.1 Candidatus Woesearchaeota archaeon
GACTAGCTGAGGAACTTGGTCTTGAGTGTTGACGCCTTACGACCTGATGCGGTCGTTAATCAGCATCACCCTCTTGAGAGTCAGTTCAACCTGACTCTCAAACCCCTCATCAAGCCGACCAAATACAGTAAATCGTCACTGGACACCGAAGGTTCATTTTTTCTTTTTCAGGGTTTTGAAAAGACCATCCCTATGTCAACTTCTATGCCAGGGAATATGTTCGAGACATTGGGTTTACCATCCATCCACGCCAAGTGATTGCTTGGCGTAACTGTCCTACTATGTAGGACTTAGGCCGGGGTGTCAGGGCTTCTCCGCTAAGGCTATGAAACCCTGACTGCGCATCCCTGTCCGACCATCCGTTCACCGCGTCACTGGCGTTCCTTGTTCACGGGGTCTTGACCGTGTTGCGCAGTCAGGGTTAACACCCCGACACCCCGGCCTAAGAAAAACGGTCACGGTTATTTTTTCCCGTCCCCGGTGGACGGATCGTTTTTGGTAGCCACGAAGTGAAAAAGACGTGGTGGGCGTGCTTGGTGATTTCGTTGATGATTGGGTAAAATAACGGCTTGTTACCCCTTAATTGTGATATATTTACGGTAAAATCTTCACATGAAAGCTTATAACCCCCTATTTCCTTTGTTCAAAAAACCAAAATGATCCCAGGTTTTCTTAAAGGTAAAAAAATAGATTTCAGAAAACGCGACGCCCTCTTGCTTTATGAACGCGGGGCTATAGCGGATACGTTCGCCGTACCGTGGAATCACCCCCTTGAAGTGAGAATGGGCAGTGAGAGTAGTTCGGTGATTTACACCGTTTTGCCGGGTGAACCTACTGGAGATTCGCCTTTTCTTGATGTCATCCCAGGTGGAACTTCCGGAAATCAAATACGAACAGCCAATGTTTTTGCCGGTTCACCTGATGTCATTGTCAAACTCTACACCCCGGATGATGTCAAAAAGCAGCTTGTATATGGTGATCCGAACATTGCGTATGACCACATTTTTGCTTTGGCGTCACAATCTCTGGTTAATCTTCATCGTGTTCTGGATATTTACCATCCTGGAAAAACGGATTCTTTATTGACCAACAATCATTTGGAAATTGAAAAAAGAAGCAACGACATTACCAAAGCCTTACACCGGTATGATGAAATTGTGGATGATTTACACATTTTGCTGAAGCAGCATACATTGGAATTTGAATCATTTTGTGAATTTTTCAGCACGATCCGTTCTGCCAGAGAGGAGAGCCGCAGTCTTTTTTTGAAAGCCGAAGCTAAAGAACCACAAAAAGCCCAGGCAAGTTTGGTTTGGGCTCTCCAGCACGTGTATAACGATTTTTCCATCCTCTTTCGTGATCTTCAATGCCATCAGTCTCAGGGTATTCCAGCTTTAGCCAATACCAGGGTAAGAGTTCAGAAGAAAATAAATTCGGAACAACGGCCTCTTCACGAGAATATTCTTAAACTCAATTCCCCCCAAATTGTCCGCGATTATCTGGCCCACACCAAAAGAAGGTTGTTGTTTCTTGCTGACGATAAGCCACGAATGGTTGAAGCTGTGAGTCAAGGAGGGTTAGAGCTTTTAGGATTTGAACGACTACCACAACGGCTGTATCTGTGGGGTGTGTATGACCACTTTGCAGATAGGTTTTTACGAGACGAACAGGGAACACCCCAACATTTTATCTTCCAACAGCAAGTATTGTGGATACTGGCGAAGTGTGGCGGTGTCTTGCCAGCCGTGAGCGTTCGATACAAAGACGGGGAGAAATATTTACAGACCACTGCCCGTGCCTATTCACTCCAAAACCCTGATGGAATCCTTTTTGGAACATTGGTGGAGTACATCCAGGAAGAAATCACGGAAGTTGAATACAATCGTTTCAAAGCGGGAGAGCGATTGATTGAGCCGACCCCGGACGAAGCTGAACATAGCTTAATCCAACTTTTGCAAACGACAGGGCCAGCCCGCGACGCCGTTAAGCAGTTGGATGATGTTGATAAACTCTTTCTTTTCAAGATATTGGATAACTGGCTTTCATCCGCACAGCAGGCTGAAGCGAATACAGTGCAAGAGGAACATAAAGTATTGTACGCCAGTTATTCACAGCTTGCCTTGGATATTGCCCGCAAAGAGTTGGCTGACATCAATGCCGAATCCCAAGCACCTGGCGAGACACAACCAGCATTTCTCAGCCCGGACGAAGCCCACATCAGCGCAACATCCATAATGTCCAAAGTCGCCCCGGAAGAGCGGCCAGCTTTAGCCCTTCAATTGGTCAAAGCCTACCCACCTCAGACCGCAGACCAGGCCATTGAAGCCGTTGCACCAATTCTTGATGCTCTCCCACCTAATGAGCAGCAATCACTTGTATGGGGGATGTCATTACGTGTCGTTCCGCCTTCACACCGTATTGAGTGGGCGTGTAAGTTCATAAGAAGCAATGGTTTACAAAAGAAACTTGCTGATGGTATCATAACTTTGATTTATAAGTTCAATGAAATCAATATGATGCTGGAAAGCAAGCAGAAATTTGCAGAGATGGAAGTTTTAACTGATCAACTGATACAGGCTTTATCTGTGATGGCTGAGACTGAACAGGCTGATGTCGTTCAAGGCGTAATGGATAAGGTGATGTCGGTCGTGCCGGAGCATCTCCAGGAACGAGTAGTCAACGGATTTCGGTCAAGGTATAGCGACGTGATGGAAAACGCAAAACTGAAAACGCTCAGGAACCGAGTCGAGCAATATAAAACTCAGTCAATAGATGACTTGCTTGCTCTTTACGAGATTTGGAAAGAGACGAAGGACGCCAGTGAAGCAGAATATCAAATAGTACAAGCACAACTAAAAATGGTGTTGGGTATCAAAATTGCAACAACTGTGGGGTTTGTATGCGATAAGCCGAGACCCAACGTGTACTACTTGAAAGCTCAGTGGAATGATGAGAACGGTGAAAAAAGACCACATCGAATCTGTCGTGTAACAGCGGACGGAAAGAAGTATGAAAAGTAAGTTTCAAAAACAGTAATAGATGCTTGACAGAACGTGTATCTATGGATACACTACCTGCGTCAATCAAACATAGTAGTTGATGTGGTGTTTGACATAGGGTGTAGCTGATGGAAATGACCATAACCTACATTCCAAGATAAATGAGATTGTAACCCGATCCAAAATCTGATGTTTCAGTGGCACAATTGATACTCTGGACAGATTTAGGTGAGGCGGATCCAAAATCTTTACTTGGAAAGCATAATTTCCCGTACAAGCAAGTCTTCACAGGTATAAGTTGATGGCGACTGATTCAGCTTATTGTTGCGGGAATATATGAATTCAAATGCTTAGAGTGGCAAATACCGCATAGGATAAGTTTGTCTCTAAGCTGTAAAAAATAGGTTGGAATTTGGGGAGACCCAGAGGCTATAGGGGATTCGTCTGTCCAAATTACCAACTCACAGAACCTCAGCCCTTGATTGATGAATAAATTACCCACTGTGATGTGGGGAGGGATACGTGTGTGTTTTTTCAACAGAAAGGCAGGAAACACAATGACAAAGACCAGATATAAGCAGCTTCTGAAAACGATCCGGCGTGCATCACCACAAGCAAGGCTAGGCGTGGCTCTGGCAGTAATCAGGGAAATTGTCGCTTCGTTTTTGGGGTTGATGGCCGATGCCCGCGAGCAGGTGAGAAAGTTCAATGAACAAGCCCAGGATTGGACGGGTCAGGAAGGGCAATATTTTGAC
>JACQXV010000241.1 GCA_016208715.1 Candidatus Woesearchaeota archaeon
CGGAGAGATGGCCGAGTTGGCTGAAGGTGCACGACTGGAAATCGTGTGTGCCGTAACTGGTACCGAGGGTTCGAATCCCTCTCTCTCCGCCATTTTTTCAATACCAGGCAATCCGGGTACATTTAATACAAACGCGTCTTTGTTTCCCCACTCTACTGAAGAAGGTGTTTCCGGCTGACAAAAAGACAGAAAAAAGGTTCTATTCATGTCATATCTTGTTTTAGCTCGGAAATATCGGCCGCTGACATTTGAGCAGGTGATCGGCCAGGAACATGTCACCCGAACGCTGATCAATGCAATATCTGCCAACAGAGTCGCCCATGCCATTCTGTTTTCCGGACCCCGGGGGACCGGAAAAACAACTGTTGCCCGTATTCTGGCAAAAGCCATGAACTGCGGGGAACGCACATCATCGGCACCCTGCAATCAATGCAAATCCTGTAGAGAGATCACCTCCGGAAATGCAGCGGATGTGTTTGAGATAGACGGGGCATCCAATAACAGCGTTGATCAGATCAGGGATCTGCGCGAAAACATCAAGTATATGCCGCAGCATAGCCCTTATAAAATCTATATTATTGATGAAGTCCATATGCTGAGCATTGCCGCCTTTAATGCACTGCTGAAAACGCTCGAAGAGCCTCCGGCACATGTGATGTTTCTCTTTGCAACCACGGAACCCCACAAAATACCGGTTACCATCCTATCCCGGTGTCAGCGGCATGACCTGAAACGGATCCGCCTTGAAACAATCATCAAGCATATGGCAACCCTGTGTAAAAAAGAAGGGATAGCCATCCAGGAAGAAAGTTTGAGCCTGATCGCAAGAGAGGCCGGTGGTTGCATGCGGGATGCTTTAAGTCTGCTTGACCAGATTCTGGGCTGCACGAAAAACAAGGTTGATCCGGAAACCGTGCCCGAACTGCTTGGGATTACCAACCGAAAAAATATTTTTGATATGTCCGAAGCGATCTTAAACCAAAACATTCCGGATTTTCTATCGCTTCTGGATTCGATTTATACTCAAGGGAAAGACCTGAAAAAGGTATATTCCGATCTAATCGAACATTTTCGGAATCTTTTGGTGGTTCGGATGGGAAAACGGGAAACAGATCTGGTTAATACACCTGCCCATGAAATTGTAACCATGAAACAGCAGGTTGAACAAACCACGGAAATTCACTTAAGTCAAATACTAGATGTTTTTCTCAGAGAGGAGTCTGTAATCCGATTCTCTTCACAACCC
>JACQXV010000054.1 GCA_016208715.1 Candidatus Woesearchaeota archaeon
TCTATGTATTCCTGTCGGTCCCGCTCTGCGGGCTCCCGAGAATCGGGAGCTTTTTCTTCCTCTTCTTGTTGCCTTTCTATCTTTGCAAAGAACGCTTTCGCCGCATCCAAGTTGCCCCAAATCTTGTAGGGTCGCCAGACGCCTTCCTTCTTTACCGACATCCTAGCAGGGGAAAGACCTAACTCTGCAAGGATAGCATCGCGGTCATTTCTGTACACATAGTTCTGTTCACCATAGCTTGCAGAACCCGCGTCATTGCTAGTTATGTACAACTCTCTTATAAGTATATTATTATAAGAAGGTTGTACATAACCAGTATCCATGCCCTCTCCCACACCACAAACATCATGCACACACACACACCCACCTGTGGTCTTTATAAGACCGGCGGCGACGGCGAAACCATCAAAGTAGAAGCCATACTCTTTTATACACGCTTCTATGAGCTGTCTCAAGCGTTCTTTACGCAGTTCTCTATGGGCTGACTTTTTGTCTATAGTCTTAGGGTCAACAATCTTGTCGGGCGGTAACTGTGGGCAGTATAACTGACTCATTATTACAACCTTCTTATCCAATCCTTTTCCCCAGATTGGGCGGATGCGATGCACGTCTTGCATTATCTCATCCTCGCGCCTCATCTCTCGTAGCAGTTGGAGGCGGCTATCCGCGTATTTGCGTGGGTCACTTTCACTCTGTGCTAAACTTATAGGATTTTCGTCATCGGCGAAAAGCGCGCGGGCGTCATCGAATAGCTCGCTTGGATTCGGCTCAGGCGTCCCGAAAATGATGACTATATCGTAATCGCGCCAACAGTCCTTCCCACGCCCTGACCAGAAATGCTCAACAGAAACGAAGGGTTCCGAAGGAATCCCGAAGGATTCTTCGTTCTCCCTTCGGGAGAACATCTTCTCTACATCCTCTTTCAAAAACAGATAGGTATAAACAAGAATTTTGCGGCCATTGAAACGATATACCACAGCCGCCAAATCGTCAACCAAATTCTCCTTGCGTTTTAAAAAGGCATTCTTTGAGGTATTTAAAGGAATAGTCATGACCTCACAGTGCGATTGGGCGTCGAACATAAGAAGTCTTACATCTCTACCTAAAAGTTTGCTTAAATAATCCTTATTTGCGTAGGCATCCAAGACCACAATTGGCGTGCGCACTTTTATTTGTCTTACCTCTCGCAGGATAAAGCGCGCCCTACCCCCTGAAACCACCAGGGTTAAGCGGCTGTTCCAGATGTCACCCGGAGAGGAGGCAAGGGGGCAAAGCCCTCTTTCCATCTTGCCCTCTTTCCATCTTGCCCTCTTGCCTTCCTTGTCTATCTCAGAAAGCAACGAAGAAGCAAGGAAACCAACGTAGGCATGTGGGAGAGCTTCTATCTCCTCTTCTTTCAAAGATTCTAAACGCGCTGGCTGGTCAAATACTTTTTCTATGCAATCAGAAACAAGCCTAAGTAGATTTGTTAGTTTTATCCGCCTCTTTTTTGCGACGCTATTCAAAAGCTCAACGATATCGTGACACCGCAAAGCCAAAGTTTGTCCATAGGCTTTCTCTTCTGCATAGTGTAAGGTTTCTCTTATCAAGCGCCCGAAAGTAGGCAATGGATACTTGGCATCGTTTTTAAAATGCA
>JACQXV010000055.1 GCA_016208715.1 Candidatus Woesearchaeota archaeon
AAAAACCTGCTGGTTTTTCAAGCCAATTCATCAGCGGGTCTTTCAGACCCGCCGTATTCTTGGCGGTTAATAACAGCACAATGCAGGAAACTTGCCCTCAACGAGATCAATGAATTTAGCAGGAGACAAATATTTTATTTTTTCTTTGTAGAAGCAGGCGATAGACTGTTTTCTTGGCGACGCGTTCCAAGCAGGGTCAAGAAAATGCATATAGTAGATATCGATGAAATTGATTTGTGATAAGAGAGACGTCGCTACCTCTTCTATAACCTCCGTTCCTAGACCATGAAAAATCCCCTGCAGTTCGGAAGCTTTGTAAATTGGTTTTAGACGTTCCAATCCGTGCTTTTTGAAAAGTCTTTCGAATATTGCGTTATATTCTTTTGTGAAACGCGGATAGTCTGTCAGCGTGACTCCTACACCTAGCAGAGCTTGGAAGCCATCTTGCCTTCGAATTCGTTTCCCGTCAAAACCCACAACGCGCATTTCAGCGCAAATCATACGCCAATATTTAAAGACTGCTCTCCGGACAGCCGTACCAAGAAATACATCTACACAGAAAATAAGCACCTGCACGGCGTTGCGCATTTAATAAGTTATTTTGTGCAGATCCCCCATTTTTGTGCAAAGCCACCAAGAAGCGTAACTGGCAATAGAAAATAAGTGCGGAGGACCGGGATCGAACCGGCGAACCCCTTCGGGAACAGGCCCTGAACCTGCCGCGTTTGACCACTTCGCTACCTCCGCACAGAGTGGCCGATCAGTTACCGGAAAAGACTTGTCTTTTTAAGCTTTGGGGGGCTGTTTCTGTGTGGCGACAACAGGAATGAAAACTATATTAACGAGCGCGCTACAATATTTTGTTATGGTATAAACTGTCATGTTTGAAGAGGTGAGTGTAATGTATTCAAAAAAGAAGTCTTCAGCAAAAAAATCAAACAAGAGCGCTAAGAAAGCGCCTGAAATTAAAGCGATCAAGAAGTCTGGCCGCGTGTGCGAGTTCTGTTAAAAAGTGTTCGCTCCTCTTTTGTTTTTACAATGAGATACATCACGGCCGCCGTGCACGACATTATGTTCAAAGCGCGCATTCAGGATGCTGTAAGAGAGCAAGGGCACACAGTCACATTCACGCAGCACGTTGAAGACGTAATCGTTTCAAAGCCAGATATCTTGATCGTCGATCTGAACTTTGCCGACTTTCAACCGATCGAGTCGATTCGAAAACTCCGTCAAGTATTGCCGCCTACGCTAAAGATCATCTGTTTTGCATCTCACGTCGATCGTGATATTCAGGAGCGTGCAAAGCACGCTGGAGCGGACGTAGTGATGCCGCGATCACGCTTTGTTGTACAACTACCGCAATTCGTGTGAATTGATGAATGAGATCAGTCGAGAACGATGAGCTTTCCAAACCTGAAGAACAAGCATGCAAAGGAGTCGATGTTCTCTGCGCGCGAGTTTCTGCAGTATCAGAAGAAAAGAGGGAAGTATCCGAGATTCAAGCCTCCGAAAGGTGTCATCTTCTGTTATCACAAGAGCTTGATGAAGTACATTCTTAAGAATCATAAGACGAAAAAGGTCGCGTGCTTCTATGGCGACACGTATCTCCTTTCCGAAACAAACAATCAGGTGGCGGTGATCGGCAATTTTGGCATAGGAGCGCCCGTTGTCGCGACCATCTTGGAGGAACTCATCGCATTTGGTGTGAAGAATTTCATTTCCGTAGGAACGGCAGGGTCGTTGCAAAAGAACATAGCGATAGGTGATATCATCGTCTGCGAAAAGGCGATACGCGATGAAGGGACGTCTCATCATTACCTGAAAGCTTCAAAGTATGCAGTTGCCTCAAAAGAGATGGTTTCCAAAATAAAAGAATCGCTGCAGAGACGCGGACTTCTATATCATGCAGGGACCAGTTGGACGATCGATGCGCCGTACCGAGAGACAGTCGCCGAAGCGCGACAGTATCAGCGAGAGGGCGTGTTGACAGTGGAGATGGAAGCCTCAGCGTTGTTCGCCATCGCCCGGTACCGCAAGGTCAAGTCAGGTGCGGTGTTCACCGTCAGCGATTCGCTGGCAGAGCTCGAATGGAATGTGCAATTTCATTCAAAGAATACGAAAGGCTGCCTGGTGACCCTGTATCATGTTGCGTTAGATGCGCTGCTTGACCGACGGGAATAAGCGAAAACCTGAGAAGTGCAGGCTGTTTATGCAAATATTTTTATAGAAAGCTATTCTACATGATATATAATCCGTATTTCACAGGGGGTGAAAAGAGTGTTATCAAAATATCTTGAACCGTATAAGCAGTGGGGTAAAGTGCCCTTGCGCCTTGTTCTTGGAGGAGGTTTTGTTGCTCACGGCCTTGTGAAGTTCATGAGTCTGGCAGCGACAGTCGGATTCTTTGCAGGAATGGGATTTCCTGCAGGCACAGCCCAGTTTGTTGCAGCGGTAGAAGTCCTTGGCGGTGCAATGCTTGTGCTAGGCCTTTTCACGCGCTGGGCTGCTGCAGTGCTAACCGTTTTGTTGCTTGTAGCGATTGCCAAAGTGAAAGGCGCGATGGGCTGGATGGGCGGCTGGGAGCTTGATGCCGTCTATATAGCAGGACTCCTCTCACTCCTTGTGACCGGCGGCGGCAAAGTATGGAATCTCGAGCGTCACTTGACTAGTAATGAGCGCTAAATTTTCCTAAAATTTTGTATTTGTTCAGATACTTCAATCGCGGCGCCGACACGACGCTCGCTGCGCGCGGAAAACTAATTATCATCAATTATCATCAATAATTGAGCCGAGAATCGTGCGACACTATGAGGTTTGTCGCAAGCTCGCAGGCGGTGGTGACGCTGCTAAACAAATACAAAATCTTTTCTTCTTTGTGTTGTTGTTCTATCTGTGCAAGTCAACACGAGTGATTTACGATGACTCTTCCCACAATCAAGAAAGACATTCTGCTGGTTGATCTTACACTCTACCTTAGAAAACATAAGACACTCATTATTCCTGATGTGCATATCGGATATGAGGAGGCACTCAACAAGCAAGGAATATTGGTTCCTCGGTTTCAGTTCAATGATATCATCAAACGGGTGGAAGGCATCTTTTTGTTGCTGAGGAAGGAAAAGCTGCCCATTGAAAGGATTGTCCTCATCGGTGACGTGAAGCACGAGTTTGGGGCGATCTCTGATGAGGAGTGGAGAAACACGCTGAAGTTTCTTGATTTTTTGCAAAAAGAATCTCCGGACATGATTCTGATAAAAGGCAATCATGACACGATGCTGGGGCCTATCGCGAACAGGCGGAACCTTAAATTGGTTGACTCTGTAGATCTGAGAGAGGTCTTCATTTGTCACGGAGACAAAATTCACAGGATTCCTCCGACTGCAAAGACCATCATCATCGGTCATGAACATCCGGCGGCATCTATCGGCGACGGTATTCGATCGGAAGTTTTCAAGTGCTTCTTGAAAGGGACATGGAAATCAAGGCCGGCAGGCAAATTGCTGAAAAGAAAACTTGATTTAATTGTGATGCCTTCCCTAAATCTTGTGACGGAAGGAACGGATGTGCTCAAGGAAGAACTGCTCAGTCCATTCTTGCAAGAAAACCTGGATGCGTTTGAGGTGTTTGTCGTAGCACAACCGGGAGAAATTCTGTATTTTAAGAAAATAAAGGATCTCAGGATGAAATAAGGGGTTACGACCCCTTATGATCCCGTGTTCCGCCTTCGCTTCTCGTCAAGCCCTTTTGGGCGTTGACGTATCGCGCTCGGCGGTGAAGGAGAATAGTTTTTTCTGTGTGTCGTCGATTAATAGAATGATTTACATGTAAACTTTCCATCGGCTCTGTCCCGAATCTCGCTTACGCTCGGCCGCTGCACCGCTATAAGTGCTCTGCTCGCGGCGGATATGCGAGTCAGCTTGTCGCCTGGATGATCTTGAATGTCCTGTTCATCGTTTAAGCTCATAGATTGCGGCGGCATAATTCGGGACAGAGTCCTTTCCATCGCATATTTTATAAACAAGTTATGACAACCGTCACTGTATGTTTCAGGACGTATACATCATTGGCGCGACGGGAAGGGTGGGGAGCACTTTAGTAAGGCAAATCATCGAGAAGGGAGACATCAGCGCTCGCCTGCATACGAATCCTACAAGGATTGTGGGTCTCGCTTCAAGAGAGCGAACGGTGTATGTGCCAGAAGGCGTCTCTGCAGAACAAGCGTATGCTTTTACAAACAAAGATTATACAGACACACAGACGTATCGGGACCTTCTCGAACTGCTTGAACTTGTGAATTCTACAAGACACGATGGAGGCGCCCTTGTCTTTGTGGATGTTACCGCTGTCGGTGAACAAATGACCGGGTTCCATTTAGCTGTGATTGAACGTACTCCACACGGCATCGTGACAGCGAACAAAAACCCGTTGACTCTTTGTGATTATTCCCTCTTCCAGCAACTTTCAAGATATCCGAGAAGATACGGGTATCGATGTTCGGTAATGGCTGGTGCTGAAGCAGTCCCGTTCTTACAAGATCTTCGAGACTTGAATGACCGCCTCTTTACAATCGAAGGTTGCCTTTCAGGAACAATTGGGTACATTACATCGGAACTTGAAAAATCAAAACCGTTTTCAATGATTCTTCAGCAAGCTCACGCCAGCGGGTACACGGAACCTCATCCGCGAGACGACCTGAGCGGCCTGGATGTCGCGAGGAAACTCTGTATCTTGGCGAGGACTGCAGGATATCCTATCAATATCGAAGACATAAAGTTGGAACCTTTTGTTCCGCGGGAATTTCTCTTGGAAAATGATGTTGAGCGTTTTCTTCAAGCAGCGAACCTTCTCGATGAAGATTTTAAAGGAAGAATGTCACGCGCTCAAAAGCATGGTAAAACGTTAAGGTATGTGGCTCGAATGAATAATAGAGGAAATTGTCCAGACCTCACGGTTTCGTTACAGGAGGTGCCGCAAGATAGCAGTCTTGGAAACCTCGAAGGCACGAAAAACAAGAGCGTCATCGCTTCAGAAGCTTACATGGATGGTTATTCTATAGAATCTATTGGTGCAGGCCTTCAAGTGACTGCAAGAAATATACGAAGAGACTTGCTCGGCCTTCTTCCTAAAAGAAGCTTTTGAACATCTGATCACAGTTTTCCGGCAAGGAGTGCTGCTTTACTTCGTTTGACAAGGCTTCGTGGCAGGCTGATGTGGCCGTATTCCGGTTCTCCGCGCAATGTTGGTGGCAAATGTACAATTCCATTGTTTCGTGCATTGAGATACCTGTGCGTCTGCGTGCTGGTTGAGCCCACCTGTTCAGGATCTCCAAGGAGCACCATCTTGGTCCCTTCTCCGACGCGTCCTATGATAAGCTTCATCTGGTCCCGCGTAAAAAGATGGGCTTCGTCGACGATGACATACTCATTGCGGAACGTCCTTCCCGCAATATACGTGGCGATTTCAAACTGCAAAAGCCCGCTCCGTTCCATGCGCTCGATCTCTTCGGCGATCGCGTACTGTTCTTCCCGATTCACACAGTAGTAGCGCATGATCTCTCTCAGGTCATCGATGAACGGTTGGACCCAGGGGTCGACTTTTTCGCGCTTGTCCCCGGGAAGAAATCCCAAGCCTTCATCAGTCCCAACTAAGGGCTTCATGTATCTGACGCGTTCGTAATGCTTTTGTTCAAGGGCGAACATGCCGACAAATGTAGCGAAAAGCGTTTTTCCGCTTCCTTGCGGTCCTATCACGGAAATGATCGGGATTTCCCTGTTTGCAAGAAGTTCAACATAGGGTATTTGTTCTTGGTAGGGAGAAAGTTCATAGTTGAGAATTGGTGTGATGAGGCGTCCCTTCGCGGGGTTGGGATGCTTTGCTTTATTCGCTGAGAACGTTTTCCCTTCAATTTCATGCAGCAATCGTTCCAGCGCCGACTGATTTGTGTGAAGTTTCTTTGCCTGATTGAAAAATTTCTT
This sequence comes from Candidatus Woesearchaeota archaeon, assembly GCA_016208715.1. Taxonomy (GTDB): domain Archaea; phylum Nanobdellota; class Nanobdellia; order Woesearchaeales; family UBA11576; genus JACQX01. The sequence continues at coordinate 5,976 of JACQXV010000055.1, forward strand.
GTATTGCGTTTTGGATATCAAATCTGGGACATGTTGCTGTTTGGTTTTTCTAAGAGCGTCGTACACTTCTGTTCGCAGCTCATCAAGCGAGCCGCATTTTTTGCGGGAACTTGTAGACTCCTCAAACCGCGCGCTATCGGCCGCTGTCTCACGCACGCGCGTTTTTTGTTCTTCAAGAAATTCCATGAACATTTCATAGTTCGCGAGTCTATCAAGGGTTGGCTTGCCTGGCAGGTCTTTTGAGCCTTTCTTTATCTGCGCTCCTCGTATGATTCGGTAGAGTGGGCTCTCTTCGGCGGCTTCTTTGGCGTGTTTTGGCACCAGTTCAATGATCTGGTTGGTATGCAGATCTCCCTGACTAACTGCTTCATGGACGGAAGGAACCTGTTTCGTTGGAACTTTATCCATTGCGCTGATTTCCGTGATTTTTTTTGCCGGCAGAACAAATGAACGTCGGCCAAGATAGGGTTGGGTAGGTTCCGTGATCGTTTCGTACTTGAATTCATCAACACGGATTCCAAGATCGGCCGCTTTGTTTTGTGCATTTATGTCCTGCGTGACAAAATAGAATTCGTAACGACCCTGTTCATTCTCTTCTTGCAAGGACAGCATAAATTGCAGTATTCGGTCGTCATTGTTGGGATAGACGCTGCGGAATTGTCGAAGAAATGCTTGTTCATTGTGGGGAATGAAGTGTACCCGTGCCCCGTTCTCTGCAAATATCAGCGCGATGTGGTCATCGATGGTTGCATCACGCTCAAGGCGGCGCATGTGGCGCAGCGCACGTATCGCGTGTCCTGCCGCAATCGCGGCTGATTTATCCTGCTGGTGGCGAAGATGATCAAGTTCGCGCTCGATGATTTCAAGGATCATGACTTCGTTGGGGTCTTTGATCTTGCCGTGCCCGTCTTTCGCCGGCTGAACAACAAAATGCTGCAGGCGTTTCTCGAACGTATCGCGCATTTCTGGCTCGGTGAATCCTGCAAGGATGTAGGGGGCGAATGGGTTTAGGATGAGTACGTTTGTGTCTGGCACGTATACTTTAACTTTGCGCTCAATGCAAGAATCAAAAGGGTCAGCTGTCAGCACAGAAGATGCTTCAGCAGCACTTACTGCATCAAGAGTCCTTGCTAGAGAGTGTGAAGTCATACGCCACCGATTCCACCTCTCTTGATGCATCAAACGCTGGTCGGTATATAAAAGTTTCGTTGGGTTTGTTATGTTAATTCCCCGTCGACAAGTTAATGCACGGACGTACAAGATATACCGCATGAAGTTCCGCACAGAGAGAATCGGCTCTGTCACGAATCTCGCTTACGCTCGGCCGCGGCTACCCTGCGAGCTGACACGAGAATCATAAAGTATTTAAATCTCAAACGGCATTTAATAGCGATGGAAAAAATTGAAGGAGAAGCCTGCCCATTCTGTTCTACGAAAAATCTCGCGCTGGTGGAAGACGCGGTTGAAGTTCCTTATTTTGGGAAGGTTTTTTTATTTTCGATGGATTGCGCGAACTGCAAATATCACAAAGCGGATGTTGAGTGTGCTGAACAGTTGCCCCCCACGCGCTACACTCTTGATATTACATCTGAAGAGGATATGAAAATCCGCGTGGTGAAATCTTCAGAGGCGACTGTTAAAGTGCCGCGTATCGCTGAAATCACGCCAGGTCCTGCTTCGGAAGGGTACGTCACAAATGTCGAGGGAATTCTACAGCGCATCAAGACGCAGGTCGAATCGCTGCGTGATGATGAAGAGGATGAAGATCTCAAGAAGAAGGCAAAGAAAATGATCAAGAAGATCCAGCGCGTGATGTGGGGTCATGAGTCTTGCAAGCTTATCATCGAAGACCCAACGGGAAATTCAGCGATCATCTCTGAGAAAGCGGAGAAAAAGAAGATGTGACTGTTTAATTGTGTTTGAACACCGATTTCTATGATGACAATGCCGAACATTATTTTTTCGAGCTTTTGTCGTGATGGCGGAGCGTTGTAGTTCTCGGGGCATTCCAACTGCAGTCCATGCAGTACTCGCCCACTCAGGACAAAACATCAAAGAGAAAGAGGAATAAAAAATTTAGTATTTGGTTAGCTACTCACATCGCAGCGTCGCGACGACGCTCGCCGTGTAAGTTAAGCCGCTTACCGAACCGAGAATCGTGCGAGACGATGTGAAAGCCGTTAGCTCGCAGGTCGGTGGCGACGCTGCTAAACAAATACAAAATTTGCTGTCGCGTCACTGACTTCAGTACACCCTACTTTTGTTTCCTGTGGAAGTTGTGCGCGTTACGTACCCCACGAGCACGGCCGACGTCGAATAGGTCGACTCCGACGACGCTGAAGAAGCTGACGCAGCCGACGCCCACGGGACGGACTAGTGCACTCTGTGCATCAACGTGCTTATCCAATATGCTGAGCGTGAGCAGGTAAACAAGTCCCTTATGGTAGTCACGCTTGTGAAGCATTCTTGCATATGGTTCTGCAACATCACCTAACAATGCCTGAACTGTATCATTGCTTCCAAATTCAGAACTGCACGTGCTTGCTTTTGTCATGAGCTCGAGAAGACTCTCAACAACAGGTATGACTCTGTCGCTTTTTTCTGCGCGCTTCAAAATCTGAGCGATATGTCTGTCTGTTTTGGGAAGTATCCATTCGCGACCGTTGAAGGCAGCGTCGTAATCTTCCTGCACGCGTTCCAGAATAATGTTCTGTGAGGCTTCAGGAGCATCGTCGAAAGCAACATAGAAATTGCTGCCGTCCTTGAAGTAAACGGCGCAGGTGCGGGTCGCTTGATACCGATCTGCGTCATCCTTTTCTTCAGCCTCGATGCGGAACGCGCCTACTTCACGAACGCTTTGCAAGACACTGTTCTGGTCGGCAGCAAACTTCACAGCAGCCGGCCAAGTAAGAACTTCTTTGGAACTTTCTGTAAACTCAACACCTTCAAAACCAGGAAAATCCAATTCGTACTTAACAATGTGAGTTTCTCCGTACTGAACAAAGCGCGTTTCATTAAGAGCCATAAGATATCACCTTGAAGGCAAGAAAACAGCCCCCTATTTATAAAACTTTACTCTTTTGTAACTTTGTAATAAAAAAACTCTTGGTTTGATTAGAAGAGAAGCGCTTTTCACTGGTTGGCCACTACCACTTCGTCTCTTTGAGCCCCACATAGAAAGCGAAATGATTCACAGAAATATGGATAACCGGTATCATCATGAGGAAACCTGCCTCGCGTCGGCGAGCGACAGGGGTCCAAAAATGATTTCGGTCGTATATATTGTAGGTGACCGAAGGTCGCCTGATGTTGCCAGCGTATATCTACGCTGTAGGGATGTCGCGAGCTGCAGGATTGATATGTCAGCGGCGGATCATTCAACCGCAAGAAATTACCGAATTTGGCGAGGCGGTGGTGCTGATTGTGCTGCTCGCTGCATTCGTGAAGTTGAATCTGGCTAAACAAATACCTCTGTGGTTTTTCAAAATCTCCAGGTAACATCGTTGCACGCATCAACCAGACGTCTCTCCAACTCAGGATCTTTCTTCTCGGGACCCTGTTCTGCGATACGCACAATGATATCATAGATGTCTTCGATAACGCCGATGAGCGGGACTGACCTGCACTCCTCTGATGACTTGTCACACAGCTCTGCTTCGTCAACAGATCCTACAGGAAGCGTATCGACAAGATGAATCGAAAACTCGTTTGCCGCAAGATTAAGATTGATCGAGAAACCAAGAGTTTCCCAATCATCTTTGGCGTTCTGTCCACCCGGGCTGGGGGATAGATATAGTAGATATAACTTATATTGGTGGCGCAACTCTATTTTACCATACAAGGGGTCGTACTTGATGACCGGGACGCCAAACTCCTGCCGGATCATAGGTGCATAATGATAGAAAGTCATCTTCGCGTAGAGGGATTCGGCAATATCAGTGATCCTCCGTTCTCTATCGCGTGGAACACACGGAGAAGCGATCTCTTCAGGGCACTGTGACTCTATCACTGGTATGTCGATGACTGTCGGCACTTGCGGTGGCGGCGTCTCTTTGACGCACGCAGAGACGCCTGTCGCGAGCGCGATGACTGCAGTGTATACTATCCTTTGTTCCATGCGATCCACCTCATATCTTATTACCTCCTGTTCGACAGTTTTAGTGAATTGAAAACGTGAAATTTTTATATTTCTTTGTTTTTCATCTAACAACTATACCCTAAGACGAAGACTGACTCAGTCAGTGAATATTCTGTGCTTCTCAAGTCCTTCGATCTCGTTCATGATGCGTTTCACGATCGCGCCTTCGGGATCGGGCATGAGCTTGACGCGTGATTTGAGTTCTTCCAATGACGTGAATAGTCCTTTCTCCCGCTCTTCAAGTATCGCGTTCATGTGTTTTTTTCCAACGCCGGGAATGAGTTCAAGCTGATGCATACGCACAGTCATTGGTTGCGCTTTGTTGAAGAAGTCAATGAACTTCGCTTCGTTAGCCTTCACTAAATCCTTGATTGCGTACTCAAGGTTGGTTCTTCCGGTGCTTGTGAGTTTGTTGTATGGAAGCTTTCCAAGAATGTGGTGAATCTGCTCGCGCTTGCCTTCGCCGATGTAGATCTCGTCATTTGGCTGCAGGAACACGTCTTTCTTCGGAACAAGTTCAAGAAGCGTGAATCTTTTTTTGCCAAGCACCTGAACTATGGGCGTCTTGCGGTGTGATGGTCGCGGGTCGAAAGGATACCCATTAGGCAGGAAGTCGAGAACGATTGCAAGCTCTTCCTTTTCCCGTGCAGGTCTTTGAGTATCCATCGTCTTAGTGTCCTATGACTTTCGAGTACAGCGTTAACTTTCGCTGCGGCTCTGTTTTGAGCGTTGTGTTGCAGTTGGCAATACATCGGATGTTTATTTTTTGAATTCTGCGACAAGATCAGCGATCCTCTTCAGATTGTCTTTGCTTACCGTCACGGTTGTTCCTTGCAGGACGGCTTTCACCTCTTCAGGATCTGTAGGAAAGATATCGATGAGTTTTACTATATGGTCAGCTTTCAGCCGCGGGATGTCGAGTGCAGCGATTTTTTTTGATAGTTCATCAGCTTCCTTCTTATCTAAAAGGGTGAACTGTTGTAGGTATTCTTCAGTTTTTTGCGCTCGAAAGTTGAGTTCAGCATCACGCGTTCTGACGTTTTCAAGCTCTGCTTTGAGCTCGGTCATAGTTATGGGTGTTTCTGAAATTGCATTTGCAGTGCTTGTCGGCATGGTTTTCACACATAAATACTTTTTTTATACATATTTTCACACATAAACACACATCATACATGTACTTATAGTTATAGAGTTGTTAACGTATGTTATAGTATAGAGTTGTTATAGAGTTATTTGTTATGCTGTTAGTTGCCGTTCATTATGCGGTTTATGCCCCATTTTCAGCATGCGCGCCAACGTGAAGCTTCTTAAGGTGAACAGGATGCACGATGATTGTCTTTTTAGCTCCCTTATCCGAGATCGTTACTTTGTAGCAGGATCCCTGCTGCCCGACAACACGCCCGGTAAGCCCATGAAAGCGTGGAAAATACATTCCTTTTTGTACTGCCGGCTCTACGACAAGTTGCACACCGTCATTGGGTGAAAGTTTTTGCAAGTAGTTGCGTAAGGATACCTTTCCTTTGGTTTGCCGGCTCTTCATAAACTTGTGCCGGGTTTTTCTTCGAAAACCACCAATATGTTGCATGCGGATACACCTGTTAAAGGCCTGTAAAGTGACTTAAAGATTACGGTATGACAAGAGGCAGTGTGCTTGTAAGTGATACCGCTGTTTTTGCTGAACTATAAAAAGGTTTCGTTCAGGAGGCTGGTTCACTAAGGGCTTTTCAGCCGCTCTTTTTGCACATTTCGCGAAATCTTTATTGTAAACGCATCAACGAAAGGTTTAAATATAATTACGGTAGTGCGTACGATAACTTTTGACCGGTTTCCAGTTAAGTCAAAGCAGGTGAACAAAAAAGTTTGGAGGGGAAGGCATGAAAGAATTTCTACGTAAGATCAAGGAGAGCATTGTGAATTCTCGTGATGATTTTAGTGTTCCAGGCGAACATGATCCGGGATATGTTGAGATTCCTCCTGAGGGGCATGCACCGGCAAGCGGTGCAAAGGTTCTGATCCGCCCGTTTGTTCTTGAAGAGTTCAATGATATCAAGGACGTTCTTGATGCATTGCGCGAAGGTTACACCATAAGTCTCGTGAACATCCGCCCTCTCAAAGACCGCGATCTTGTAGAACTTAAACGCGCCATCAACAAGCTCAAGAAAACGTGTGATGCTGTTGAAGGCGACATTGCTGGCTTTGGAGACGATTGGATTGCTGTCAGTCCTGGCTTTGCAAAGATATACCGAGAACAAGCGCCTCCTGTAGAGCAGCAACTCAACGAGATGTGATTGAAGAAATATTTCTTTTCAGCTTTCACTGAAATTTTTTCTCTTATTGTGCTCGTGTGATAACGTCGGAAGATCGCTGCGGTGTTTTTGTGTTCTGCTTTTTCGCCAGCAACCCCCCATACACCTTGACAACGCCGGCAAATCCAAGACTCGTGAGGCGGCGCGCTATCTCATCTGCAAGATTCCGTTTCTGCATGCTTGCAAATGGTGTTCCAGTATAATGATAGAACTTTCCACCACGCTTCAGCACACGCAGCACTTCTGCGTAAAACGCATTTGAGTACAATTCCCTTGCAAAATTCGGCCGCGGCGGATCATGGATAACTACGTCAAATGTCTCATCGCCGCATTTCTGAACATAATCAAAACTGCTCATGTTCAAAATCTCAATTTTTCCCTCCTTTGCACCATCAAAAAGTTCCCGCGACCATGGGTTGATGCGTGCAAGCTCAATCACGTGCACATCCCGTTCACAAGTCACCACGCTGTCCGCTTCTTTTGCCGAAAACATCGCCGTGTAGCCGAGTCCCATACAGGTGTCAAGCACCTTCCCGTGTATTGCGGCGATCGCTTCCAGTTTCTTTTTGCTGTCAGTCCACGGGTCGGTATCCTTGATCGCGTGCATATTGATACCAGAGATATCGAACGTGGTCGGTTTATCCGCAGCTACAGGATAAAGTTTGTAGAAGAGGTTCCGCTCTGTATTGAAAAAGTGCACTTTTCTGATTGAATGATCTTCAACCATGTACACTGCAGTGTCGTGTTTGATGACTTTCTTGATGTCATCAATCTTCAGCTTCTGTCCGCCAGGAAACAAGAATGAACTGTCTTTGATTTCAACGGTTTCAGTAGTTCGTCCAAGATCAAGTGATACGTATACGAATGATTGTTTCTGCTGCAATGCGGCAAGCAAGAATTTCGCTTGGTACGATGAAAGAAGAATCTTGTGGACTGGCGTTAATGTTTCCATGGTTTGGGAAAAGAGAAAAATTGCTCTACTGCTAATTGCTCTGCTGCTTGATGATGCCGTAACCGATGAGTCTGAATCGTGCGCCTATGCGCCGGGATATCGTTACGCGTGAGCCAGGTTGCGCGCAGACAGGGATCTTCAATGCAGTGGTGAGCTGTTCTTTTCCTAATCTTGTTACGGTGCCAATCGTCGCTGCTGAGTTGACATTCATCATAAGCAGTTCTCCCAGCTTGATCGGTTCGACGACTATATCCTCTTTTGCGCCGACCACGCGGTTAAGCAGGTGCAGCTCAAGTGTCAGTGCGTAATGCACTGGAGGCAATTTTTCTGGATGACCGACGATGCTGCCGGTTAGCGTGTCTGACTTGACGACTGCCGGGTCAAGCGATGTCAGGACTCCGATCGATCCACCCGGAACAAGGGATTCAACGCTTGCGCCACCCGTTTTAAGGCTAATGACTTTGGTGCGGATCTCGACCCAGATCTTCTTTCCGCCGCGTTCGATTTCACGGCCGGGCCTGATCTCGATCTCATCACCCACGCACAGTTTTCCTTGGACGAGCGATCCTCCTAAAACTCCTCCTACTAACTGATTGAGATTTGTTCCGGGCCGATTGATGTCGAAACTGCGCGCGACAAACATGAGTGGATCCTTTGTAGGATCGCGCGAGGGCGTTGATATCGTTTCCTGGATTGCCTTTATTAGAAGATCTATATTGACACCATGCTTTGCCGCGATCGGCACGATAGGAGCATTCTCATACGCAGTTCCTTTGACGAACGCCTTGATCTGCTGGTAGTTTTTGAGCGCCTCTTCTTCCTTGACGAGGTCGATCTTGTTCTGCACGATGACGATATTCTTAATGCCCATGATCTGCAGAGCCGTAAGGTGCTCTCGTGTCTGCGGCTGAGGACATGACTCGTTGGCAGCGACGAGCAAAAGCGCACCATCCATGATAGTTGCCCCGGCAAACATCGTCGCCATGAGGCTCTCGTGCCCTGGCGCGTCTACAAAAGATACCTTGCGTAATGGCTCGATTGCTCCACCGCATTTCTTACACGAGTCTTTTGCCGTGTATGTGCCGCATTTGATACATTTGGAGAACCAGGCGTCTGCATAGCCAAGTCGAATGGTGATGCCGCGTTTGAGTTCCTCAGAATGGGTGTCAGTCCACTTGCCGGATAATTGTTCGGTGAGTGTAGTTTTTCCGTGGTCGACGTGTCCGACGAGACCTATGTTGATTTCTGGCTGGATTTTCGCGAGCGCCTTTGTGGCTTGTGTTTTTGATGCGCTTTTCGTATCGTTTTTAGCATCGTTTTTCGCGTCCTTTGTTTCTTTTATTTTCTCTGTTTTTTCTCTGGAGGGCACTTTCAAAGACGCCTTGCTTGGCGTTTCTTCGTCAGTTTTTTTCTTCCGTGCAGCCATGAATGTTTTTCTCCTCGTTCGGCTAAGTGTGCTTCGCGCTCTTCACCGTAACGAATGTGCACCTATTCTTTTTTCTCAGCTTCAGATGCTGGTGCGGGTGGCGCTGCAAAAATATCTTCTTTGCCTTTCTTGACAACTTTAAGATTGACTTGCGCGATCTTGTCGTGGATGGTGTTTCCTGCTACCATCTTCTTTTGCCGCATTCCTCTGATCGTCCGCCACCCCTTCTTTTTGGGGTTAGGTTTTCGAAGTTTGTTGTGGAAACCAACTCCTTTGACGTCGACGATTCGTTTTCGCGCAGTTCCTGTGACATCGTAGCGCATGGGAAATCCACAGTAATCGGAGCCTCCGGTTATCTCTAGCTCGTAGCCGGTGAGATCGAGAAGTTCTCCTTTAACCTTGTCTTTTATCTTAAGTCCTAAGAAATGTTTAGCAACATCGTCCTTTGCTTCACGCTGAACTGATTTGCCGCTCTGAGGGTCTGATATTACTAGTTTGAACTCTGCCACGGTATTCCTCCCGAGACCAAAGGTGCTTGGGCACCACGCCCTTTTGGGCCGTCTCAGCTATGCAGGCAATCGCTAAGCCCACATTCGCACGCCAATCTTCGCACGCTAATTAACACGATTATGGCTATTCGAACAACGAATTGTTTATAAATGTTTGGGTGCTTGGTACGTGGAAAGCTTAGACGAACTTCACCTTAAGCTTAACGACCAGCACAATTTCCGCCACCGCCCTTTTGCGAGGGATGAAAGTAACTGTATAGATGCTGACAAGGGGGATGCCCCGCACGGCTTTCGCCCCCTGCACGACGGTGCTGGTCGTACATATGTGGCGAAGTTCGCTTACCGACGAAGCTTTCCACGTACGGTGCTTGATGTTGGCGGTGGCGTTTATGACGGTTTGTGCACAGAAATCATACGTTTTTATCGATATTCGCAACAGACAAGATCAACAGAATTATCCTGTCACGCAGGACAGTGTTCCTGACGCGTATGCGAAAGATATTGCGGGCGTTCTCTTATCACAGCAAGATATTCTTCATGGCCTATCTGCCGTTTCTGCTCGCATAAATCAGGATGTTCAATCGTTATCAAATAGTCAGGGGATAGTTCTTGTGACTGTGCTTCACGGCGCGATGATCTTCTCTGCTGACCTGATGCGCCGCTTGTACTTCCCGTTTCAGACTGACTCGGTGGCTGTATCGAGTTATGAAGGCATCCAGTCCACAGGATCGTATCAAGTGAAAAAAGAGATCGGCCACTCCATTTTCGGAAAAGATGTGATAGTGGTCGAAGACATTGTTGACACGGGAGGCACACTTGACTTTCTCATCCGGCATATTGAGGCAAAAAATCCTGCATCACTGCGGACTGTCGCCTTGCTCGATAAGGTTGATCGGCGAAAGCAGCAGTTTGCACACATCAAGGCAGATTACACGTGTTTTGTAATTCCCGACGTCTTTGTTATCGGATATGGCCTTGACTATATTGGCCATTATCGCGGGCTGCCGTTTGTTGCAGTGAAGAAAGACTGATTATGAATTTCCAAGGTCTCACAAAAGTAGAAACTGCAGACTGGTACATCAATGTTGCATTTCGTGCAGCCACAAAGAAGGCCGGCATCGCGCGCGGTGCATCGTCAGGGACCCGTCTTGACAAGAGCAAATCGATTGAATGCGCGAAGTTGGCAGAGCTTCACACTGTTCTTCGCAAGCACCTGATGCAGATCCTTCTCTCCTTTCCCTCGATTGATGGGCTGCCAGAATTTTATCAGCAGCTCGTCCGCACAACACTTGAGTACGACCAACTCAAGAAATCGCTTGGCGCAGTGAACTGGGCTGTTGACAAGATTGACATGCTGCACCGCGATTACATGAGAGATTTGACGAAGACGCGGGATTTGACTCGCGTCAACGCACTGCGCAAAGAATATTATGGCAGGGTTTCATCAGTTGTCAAGACTATCAAAGAACAGCTCGCGTATCTTGAGAATTCTCGCAAAGTCATGAAGGAGTTTCCTTCAATCAAGCAGAATGTGTTCACGGTTTGCATCGCCGGGTTTCCTAATATAGGCAAGACAACACTTTTGTCAAAACTTACAGCTTCAAAGCCTGAGATAGCGGCATATGCTTTCACGACGAAAAGACTCAACATTGGTTATCTGAAGTCTGATCATGTGAGGATTCAGGTCATCGACACCCCCGGCGCGCTCAACCGTTTCGAGAAGATGAATGCGATCGAGCAGCAGGCGTATCTCGCGATCAAGTACTGCGCCGATATTGTGGTGTACATCTTCGACCTTGGCGAACCGTTTCCACTCGCGCACCAGAAAAGATTGTTCGCCGAACTCCAGCGCTTCCACAAGCCAATGCTTGTCTATCTCAGCAAGACGGACATCCTGGACAAAAAGCTGGTCGCGGGGTTTGTTGCAAAGTTCAAGGAGAACGTGTTCACGTCACCAGACAGCCTCGCAAGCGAGATCGTGAAGCGAAGCAGAGAATGAGTTTTGCGAGAATTGTCATGGTTCGCGGGGTGACAGCAGCATAATTCCGGACAGAGCCGATGGCGCGTTGTCAGAGAAGTTTCGCGTAATCCACTGCAAACCTGAAGTATTTCTGCGCTTTCTCACGGACCCGCGGTTTTTCCATCAGCGGCGTATTGGGTTCATTAAGCTGAAAGCTCAAGATCTTTGCTCGTATCCATGCACGGTAGCACTTGTAGAATTGCATTAGCCGCTTGATCTCACGATCGCCGGAGAACATAACATATGATGTGATGAAGAGATCTGCAAAGTCGGATCTGCCAAGGGAATCAAAATCCATCGCGAGGAACGCCACTTCTGATGCTACGTCGCAGCAAGGAAAACGCAGGTTGAATGTTATTCCGTCAAAGATTGTAACTTTATCATCAACAAAAATGTTGCCTGTATGGAGGTCTCCATGGCAGTGTCGAACGCGGTTATTATTGACGCGGTGTTCGAAAAAGTCCTTGCTTCGCGCCTGGAATTCGTTTATTTTCTTTCTGACAAAATCGAACTCCGCTTGTGAAATCAGCGTCCCGATGCAGTTTTTTGTTTGTTCAAAATTCTCATCCCAGTTGTACTTGATCATTTCCGGCATGCCGTAGAAGTTCACTTCGGCGTTCTGCTCGCATTTCCTGTGAAATAGGGCAATCTGCATCGCGACATTGCGAATGTGCTCGCCCGCGATCTTCCCGTCAAGCAACAGCCGCGTCATGATTGCATCGGGCTTCATCTGTTTCATTCGCACAGCATATTCGATGATGGGCAGATCGTCAGGAGGATCAACAACTATGACGCCGTTGTGGGATTGGCAGACCTTTGATACTCCGAGGTAGAGTTCTGGCGCGAGGACTTTGTTGTATCGGTATTCGTTTTCGCATTGCTTTTTTCGTTTGTCGAGGGTTGTGAAATCGACAAAGCCGATGTCAATTGGCTTATTGATCTTGTACGCGAGATCTCCTGTTAAGAAAATGCAAGCTGTCGCGGTCTGGATCATGCGGGTTATGTCCGCTGTGCGATGGGTGTAGGCTTCCCTTTTTTGCAGGCCTTCAATGAGTTCCTTCATACGAGTGCAGGGAATTGAGAAACTGTATAAATGTTTAGCGGTTGTCGACGGTGCATACAGCAAGCGCGCCCGCATTAAGAAGAAATACTTATAACTGTAAAAAATTGACATCACTCGGTGACGAAGAATGTAGAATCATGCTAATGCTCAGACAACTGCTATTCAAATGCTATGCCCCTTCAAACTCAACGACATTAAATACACGATACCCTGCTGATTCGAGCTTCTTTTTTCCACCTAGATCAGGCAAGTCAACAATGAAACTGCATTCAACGACCTGCCCGCCGAGGTTTCTAACAAGCTCACACGCGGCCAAGGCCGTCCCGCCTGTTGCAAGAAGGTCATCTACGATGAGTACTTTGCTGGTGGGAGGGATTGCATCAGTATGCACTTCAAGTTTTCCGGTGCCATATTCGAGGGTGTACTCGACAGAAATCGTCTGGCTTGGAAGTTTGCCTGCTTTACGGATCGGCACAAAGCCCACACCCAATCGATGCGCCAGTGCTGCACCGGTAATGAACCCTCGCGATTCGATTCCCGCAACGAGATCTATGTCTTCTCCGTCATAGCGTTTCACGAGCAGATCGATAAGGTGGTTAAATCCTTCGCCGTCTTTTAGAAGTGTAGTAACGTCACGGAACATAATTCCCTGCTTAGGCCAGTGTGGGACTGTTCGAATCTTTGATTTGAGAGCGTGATGCCCTTCAGCGCGCACTGTATGTACGGTGTGTACTGTACTTTTGGAAGCGTCGTAACAAGCAATTTTGGAAGCGTCGTAACAAGCAATTTAGTAACTTTCTCGACATTCTGTGCAAAGATGGCAAGCACCGCCTCCCAAGTCACCGGTTCTTCATTTTCTTTCCAGCAGTCGTAATCAGTGCTCATCGCTACTGCCGCGTATGGAATGCCTGCTTCGTTTGCAAGGACTGCTTCTGGAGCGATCGACATGTTGATTACATCGGCTCCCCATGAACGGAACATGTGACTTTCGGCTTTTGTCGAGAATCTTGGCCCTTCGATCGTGACGACTGTGCCTTTCTTGTGATGTTGCAATCCTAATTCTTCGCACGATGCGACTAGTGCCGAGCGCAGTTGTTTTGAAAATGGTTCAGCCATTGGCGTATGCACTGGCTTGTGTGGCTCAAAAGAATCATGAAACGTGAACCAACGGTGCTTAGTGAAGTCGATGAATTGGTCGATGATTACGAAGTCTCCTCGGCCAATCTCTTCACGCAGGCTTCCTACTGCCGTGGTTGCAAGAATGTGTGTGCATCCTGCTTCTTTTAGTGCATGTATATTGGCCCGAAAGTTCACTTGCGTCGGCGGGATCGTGTGCTGTCGTCCATGCCGCGCAAGCAGTACCACATCAATGCTTCCAATTGTGCCTGTCTTGAGTGTAGAAGAAGGTTTGCCGTATGGCGTTTCAACATCCAAATCCCGAGCATCGTGAAGAATATCAGGATTGTATAATCCGCTGCCACCGATGATACCTATTTTTGTCATGTATTTGGGGTTGAACGTCTTCTCTTAAATATCTTTTTGTTCTGATGCGTTATTGAAAAGCTCTGTCCTGAATCTCGCTTGCGGCCGAGCGCACCGTTGCTCCGCTCGCTGTGAACATCTCAGTCAGCGGCAAACCTTCGGTTTGCTGGTCTTTTTTGCGTTGCAAAGAAGGCAATGTCATCGCCCGGATGATGTTGAATGTAATGTTCAGCGTTTCAGCTCGCAGGGCGACAGCGGCAGATTCAAGACAGGACATTGTGCGATCGCGATCGTTCCGGGGCTCTTTCTGCCGACGATTGGTCCATCATGCACGGAAAATCCTGCCTTTTGTAGATTCTGCCGCACGGCTGCTGCACAACTGTATGTCGCAAGGGTCCCTCCCTTCTTCATGATTGCGTGAATGTCCGTTAAGAACTCGAGAGTCCAAAGTTCGGGACATTTCTTTGGTGAGAACGGACCAAAGAACACTACGTCGAATAGATCATGCTCTGAATGGAACAGTTGTTTGAGTTCTTTGACGCTATCGCGGGCATCTCCCATGATCAGCGTGACTGATCGTGTTCCATCGACGGAGAATTTATTTTGAGCGGCCTGTTGGATTGCATTGTAGCTCTGGAACGGTGGATGCACCAGTCGCGCTTGATTAAGAATCTTCTCATCGTTCTCAAGCCCAACGATCTCGATACGTTCTCCATGGAATGCATCAAGAGCCGCTGCTGAATTATAACCAAGGCCGAAACACACATCAAGGAGGCGAACCTGCCGAAAGCTCGCGATCCTGCAAGGCTCTGCGTACTTCTTTACAGCTTCTTCGGCAGCACCAGATATTGAGTGATAAGATTCCTGACACTCTTCAGAAAAGAATGTTTCAGAGCCGTCCCGGGTAATGATTTTTTTCATGATTAACAAATCTTCGCAGGGGAATAATATCAAGCGGATTCTTTGTGAATCTTGGCAACAAAGAAACCTTCCGTGTCGTTGTCCTGCGGGAAGATGCGCAGACAGTTCTTGACACGCGGATCAAATTCCTTGCCCTCAAATGACAGCACAGGTCTGCGTGAATTAATACACAGATCTATTGGGACGGTCGTTGCATTGGGACGTGTTTTAAGAAGTGCATCAACGACGCCTTCATCCTCTTCAGGCTCAAGTGTGCACGTGCTGTATACGAGCGCTCCTCCCGGTCGGAGCATGGCAAATGCTGTTGTGAGAAGCTGCCGCTGGGTCCCTGCGAGGCGCTTGACCATGTTGGAATTCCACATGGTGATTGTCTTGAGGCTTTTTCGAATGGTTCCTGTTCCTGAGCAGGGTGCATCTACTAAAATGCGATCGAATTCCATCTCCCTGAACCTGCGTCCCTGCATATTGGTGATCACGCAATTCGTGATGCCACAGCGCTGGATGTTGATGCCAAGCGCCGCCAGTCGCAGGCCATCGCTATCGTTCGCGAGCAGAATCCCCTGGTTATTCATGTACTGCGCTAGTTGCGTGGTCTTTGATCCCGGAGCCGCGCATAGATCAAGCACGCGCTCACCGGGCTTGGGATCAAGCACGATAGGAGGAATCATTGATGCAGCTTCCTGGATGTAGATGTAACCAAGAACGTGTTCTGGAAGATTGCCTACATCTCGACGCTTCTCTTCAGAAGTGTCTTGAATCCAGAATCCTTCATTGCACCAAGGGACCTGTTCAAGGCTCCAGCGATGCTCAAGTCTGGCGACGAGTGTCTTGACAGGCATCTTTAGCGTATTGACACGGATCGATTTTCGCAGAAAGGACAATGAATATTTTCTGAACTCCTCAAAGTCGCACATGGCACTGTAGCGCTCTATAAATTTTTCCTTGAATACGATGTCTTGCGTCTTCGGGATGGGTTGCAGCGTGTGTTGTAAGCTCATGGTGGTTCTTCTGCATTGCTTGGTCTGTATTTTTCCTGATTAGCTGATTTTATCACGGCGTCGCTACGATGCTCGCTGCACAGGTTTAGTTGATTAACAATCAGAGAATAGTGCGCGACTATTCGAGGACCTCCAGCTCGCAGGTTTGTGGCGGCGCCGCAACGACGCTGCTAAACAAATACTAGGATTTCATTCCCTGAATTCAATATCGTCGATGATTCCATCCGAGTCAAGGTCTATGCCTTCAACAACCTTTGCGAGTATGCTTCTCTTGTACATGTTGCCCATCGTTATCTCCTGAAATTGCTTGAGAAACGCGATGATCGCTGCGCGAGTGCCGCTGTAGCGTTTTCCCGCGACAATGAGAACGCACTTATCGGTGTCATAGGGATTCTTGACTTTCACGATGATGCCTGTGTCGTCGCTTGGGTACACTTGCTTTGATATCAACGAAATGATATTCTTCTCTTCATTGAATTTCACAGGCAGGTCCTTATTAAAGCGTTCGGTTATCTTGTTGACGACAGGGCCTCCGATCAGAATCAAATTGTTCTTCAAGTCCTCTTCATGAGTTTCCGTGTCAAGTTTCACATTGAATGTTGGAACATAATTGAGAAACGTTCCTAAGAAGAGCGCGAGGTCCATGCCATAATACCCGTCGCGAGAGCGAGCCTTGTCCGGTCCGTGAGGATCAGGGCTGCCGACTATGATCGTCGCGTTGAGTTTGCCGTCAACGATGAACGGTTCCAGGAATCGCCTAGCCTGGTCGTTGAGATGAGAGATCTTGTGCGTGTTCTCAAAGTCCTTTAGACGGATGATAAATGAGGGTTCGGCACACCGGTAGTATCGAGCGGTTGCTCCTTGCTTATTCTCCTCGTGTTCAACGATCACGATCCCTGCTTTTTGCAGATTTCTGATGTGGTAATAAACTTTCTGCTCGTGGACGTGAAGCTCTTTTGCGATCTGCGCGGGGTACTTTCCTTTGTCCACAATGCTTTTGAGTATCTTGCCCGCAAGCGTTGAGCTTAGTGTCTTTGCGTGACCTATGCTGAGGTCTTTTGCAGGAAGTGACTTCAGCCCGCCTTTATGCTCATCAACAACAAACATGCTATTCTCCTCCGGAGATGACCGTCCCATTTAACAGCCACTCCAGGCACTAAAAAATATTTTTTAGTATAATTAAAACTCTTTTAGGAATACTTATATATAAAATTTTTGTTTATCGTACCATCCGCATTCATTTTGTAAGAACAGCGTCGAATGCGTCACCGCGGAGGTAGAACGATGAAACCATCAAATGAACAGATTGCAGCATGGATTCGAAAAGGGCAACGACAGGGGGCTAGCGAACTTGTTGTCGGTTTAGATGTTTTTTTTCTAACCCCGACCGGCGCACCACCGACCGATGAAGATTACTTTCCGGTCCATGTCAAACCACAGGATGACCGGGCAAAAATTCTGCAAGCAACATTCCACAGTCCATGGTGCTCGCTTGAAGCAACGTACACCGTACCAGAATATGGAAAAATCGCGGCTTCACGAGTTCATGATCTACAGACTTATGATTTAGGGGGCGTTCCGACCTACCTCGTCAATCGCGCACTGTACGGCAATTCCTTCCAAAAGAAGCGGTGACTCCAATGACAACAACCAACATTGCACGAGGTGTGTAAGATGAATGACATAATAGCGAAGACAGCAGCAATAGAACAATTAAACAAACAAAGGCTCTTTGGAACAGATGGAATTCGAGGAATAGCAGGAAAATATCCGCTCGATGACAATACTTTGCATGTTATCGTAGATAAATTTGCAAAAATCCTGCGCGAGGAGAGTCAGGACGATCGTAATTACAGAAATAAAAATTATATTGCCTGCAACAGATTGAGTGTTGTTATTGGGCGTGACACGCGATATACTGGCGAGCACATCGAGAAAATACTCGCCAAGCGCTTTTTTGACAATGGAGTGCAGGTCCTTTTAGCAGGAGTACTGCCTACACCCGCAATCGCTTTAGCTACAAGATATTTCGGCGCTGATGCAGGGATAATGATTTCCGCATCGCATAACCCTCCAGAGTATAATGGAATTAAGTTTTTTGGTAGCGATGGATTTAAACTGTCTGCGCGTATGGAACAACTGGTCGAAGAATATGTTTTTGACTCGAAGCTAGCAATTGACGTAGCAAGCGAACAAATACCGCTTTCTCCCCGGGTTTCGCGTCACAATCCGACGAACGTGCATTTGCCAGCGTATTATGGGTATATAGAAAACATTTTGTTGCCGTTGGATCCTAGCTTGGGAACCATTTTTCAGTCTGCTAAATCAATAGTGCACTTTTCAGAACATCGTTTATTTTCGGACTATAATTTGGCGTATCACACGCGAAGTTCGCCGGCCGCGGGAGCCTTGAGCGGACTTACTATCGCATTCGATGCCGCGAATGGGGCCGCGTATCGTGTGGGTGAGACTGTTCTCAAAGGGCTTGGCGCGCAAGTCTTTGCAGATGGCGTTAAACCAAATGGGTGCAATATCAACGCTGCCTGCGGTTCAATGTATCCCGAATCGCTTGTAGCGCTTGTAAAAAGTACGGGCGCAGACGTTGGATTTGCCCTTGACGGCGATGGCGATCGCGTAATCATGTGCGACGAGAATGGGCGGCTTATTGATGGTGATAGAATTTTAGCCATCGCGGCTATTGAGCTAAAGCGGCAGGGGCGTCTTAAGCACGATACTGTTGTCGGCACTGTCATGACAAATGCTGGTTTCGATGTCGCGATGCGCAAACACGGGATCAAAACAGTTAAATCGGCTGTTGGTGACAAGTATGTTGTTGAATGCATGAGGTCTGGAGATTATGTGCTTGGTGGCGAGCAGTCAGGCCACATTATTTTCGGTGAGCACGCTACAACAGGAGATGGCCTGCTTACTGCATTGCAGATACTTTCTATCATGCAGTGCAGGGGTTCGCTTTCAAAACTTGCTGATGTTATGGAAGTGTATCCGCAGGTTCTAATCAATGTTCCAGCCAGTAGTAAGCCCGACATTTATTCAATTCCCGGTGTGAAAGAGCTAGTTGAAAGCGCAGAGCGTGATCTTGGAACTGACGGAAGGGTTTTGCTTCGCTACTCTGACACAGAGAGCAAGGCGCGCGTCATGGTAGAGGCGCCCACAGAAGATCTTGCGCGAAAGTATGCTCAAGATATTGCTGATGTTGTGAGAAAATCTATCGGCAGGTAAAAAATTTGGAACAGATCGCTGTGAAAAATAGTTGTGTCAAAAGGCGGCAGGGGACCACCAGTCCAAGACTGTGGCATGTTCGCTTCGCTCACCCCTGCCCTTTTGAGCATGCTCATCATACCACCACTATCCACCAATCATAGATTAGTGGATGCTGACATATAAAAGAAGCGTTAAAATAAGTGACTGAATAGGTGACTGTTATGTGCGGCATTGTCGGATACATTGGCCATCGGGACGCGTTTCCCATCATTGCGGACGCGTTGTCACGGATCGAATACCGCGGCTATGACTCGTTTGGCTTTGCCACTATCGACGAAGGAATGCTTCACATTCAAAAGAAAGTTGGAGCCATCACAGAATGCAAAATAGATTTTATGCCGGGACACGTCGGTGTTGGCCACACACGCTGGGCAACCCATGGAGGAGTTGAGGAACGGAACGCACACCCCCACGTTTCAAGATCGGGACGTTTCTGCATGGTGCACAATGGCATCATTGAAAATTATCTTGCCTTGCAAAATGAACTCAAGCAACGAGGGATTGAACTCGTGAGCGATACCGACACAGAGGTCATCGTACAACTCATCGACAGCGAAGCTCGTGACGGAACTCCCTTCTTTGAAGCAGCCAAAAATGTTATCGCGCGCCTAAGTGGGTCGTTTGCCTTTGCAGTCATTGATACACAAAATCCTGGAGCAGCAGTTCTTGCAAGCGTGGAAGCGCCGCTACGGATAGGACTTCTTGATCGTCATGACGGAGGACAAGACATCTTCTTTGCATCAGATCCTGTCGCATTCCTGCCGTACACAAAAAAGGCAATCTTTCTGCAGGACGGCGACGTCGCATTCATCGAGGCGCCATCCATCATCGTCAGGAACCGTCAGGATTGGTCTGCAGTCATGCGCCGTAATCCTGAGGAAATCACCTGGAATCGTGCAGAGGTATCAAAAGAAGGTTTTGAACACTTCATGCTCAAGGAAATTTACGAACAAAAGGATCTGCTTAAGTTCCCTCCGCCAGATGAACAGGTCATAGCCACAGCAGACGCGATGCGGGCTGCAAAAAACGTCTGGCTTCTTGGCTGCGGCACAGCATACCATGCTGCGCTTGCGGGCAGCCGCATGCTTCTCCCGAAAGGGATCAATGCCCGCGCGTGTCTTGCATCCGATTTTTACCAGTTTCATGAACTGCTCACCGACAACGATGTCCTCATCGCTGTGTCCCAGTCAGGCGAGACTGCTGACCTCTTGAGCGAAGTGCGTTTTGCAAAAAAACAGTGCCCTGGTCTTCTGACCATCGCAGTGACAAATGCCATCGGGTCCACGCTCGTGCATGAAAGTGGACTTGTCCTGTACACACATTGCGGAGTCGAAGTGGGCGTGGCATCAACAAAAGCATACACTGCGCAGATCGGCATCTTTTCACTCATCTGCGGGGCAATCGTCAGCCGCGCCCGGGGAGTGTCTGAAGCGAAAGAGCGTATCTCCACGGATGCGCGTGCTATCGAACAGTTCCTAGGTAATGTTCGAAATCCACTCCAACGTATCGCCCAAAAAATCAAGGAATCATCAAGCATCTATGTCATTGGGCACGGGAGCGCGGCCACAACCTGTCTTGAGGGCGCCCTCAAGATAAAGGAGCTGTCGTACATCCATGCAGAAGGGATGAACGCAGCAGAACTCAAGCACGGAACGCTGGCGCTAATCGAAAAAGGAGTCCCATGCATCGTCGTGGTCAACAGCGAAGATGATCTTATTAGAACTGTATCAAGCGCGATGGAGATAAAAGCCCGCGGCGGGATGATTATTGGCATCAGCGGAGTTTTTCACCCTGTATTTGATGATTGGATACAGACTCCCGCATCGTTCTATCCTGAGATTACCATGGTTGTTCCGCTACAGTTACTTGCATACGAACTTGCAGTTGCACGCGGGAAGAATCCAGATAAGCCAAGGAATCTGGCGAAGTCAGTGACGGTGCATTAGTTTTCAGTTACTGGCTTGATGAAAAAACTTATTAATCCGACATCTGTTTCAGCCATCATGAATCCTGTTCTGGCGAGTACGAAATATGTAGTTGATAATTCTAAGCGTGTGAAAATAAACACTGAGAAAATCCCTGTATTCGCTAAAACATTTACACACGAACACAAAAAGCATTGGTTCAATGCTGCACCTTTTGATTTTACGCATGTTGGAAAAAAAGAGAAGCTGCATTTCTTTCTTATGTTCAATTCGATGAGTTTCTCTTATTGGGGATACCCGAAATGGATCGTCGACTATCAAGGACAAAAACTCGACGGTTCGTGGGCTATGATTGCGGCTTTACAAAGAATGATAGTAGAGAATAAAACGTCATTGAATCCGTCTGTTTTCGCCAATCTAGACAAAGAAAAATTGAAAGAAATATTAAGAGCAAATGTTGAGATCCCCTTGTTAGATGAGCGTCTGAAAGTTTTGAATGAGGTCGGAAGTGTATTGACAAGAGGATATGATGCGGATTTTGGTAATTTTGTTGAATGTGCGAACGGCGATGCGCTCAGACTTCTGAATATGATTGTGACCCAATTTCCTTCGTTCAACGATGTCTCTATGTACATAGGTAAAAAAGTGTATTTTTGGAAGCGTGCACAACTGCTTGTCGGAGATATCTTTCAAGCATTTGATGCTAGAGGTTATGGTGATCTGAAAAATGTCGGGCAACTTACCGCGTGTGCAGACTATAAGCTTCCTCGAGTTTTACGTGAATTAGACATACTTGAATATTCTAAAGAGCTCTCTGCTCGTGTCGATAAAAAGATCATCCTCCCGCACGATTGCGAAGAAGAAATTGAGATTCGGGCAAATACTATCTGGGCTGTTGAACTTATTAAACAAAAGATTCAGGAGAGGATACCTGACATTGATTCGATACATGTGAATGACCACTTGTGGTTAGCTAGTCAAATTAAATCTCCTGAGACTAAGCCGCATCATTTGACTAGAACAACAGCGTACTAATTCCATTTTTAGAACTTTTAATGTTCACATCTCACTTGGCGCATGCAGCCCTAACAACAGAAGCCCATTGTGCAATGTTTGCCGTGCTGCATCGCACAAGACAATGCGCGCATCACGAAGTTCTTCCGCTTCCGGAAGGACAGGGCAGCGCGTATAGAATGCGTTGAACACCTGCGCAAGCTCGATAAGGTAACGCGCGATGATTGATGGGCGCAAGTGTCTTGCAGCACTTTCAACAGTCGGCGGAAATTCTGCAAGCTTCTTAATAAGTTCTGATTCTACTTCAGTCTTAAAGAGCGCAGGGTCATATTTCTGTGGAAGCGGCCGCGAGTATTTGCGTAAAATAGCGCAGATGCGAGCATGAGCATACTGCACATACGGCCCTGTGTCTCCCTCAAAGCTGAGAGCCCTGTCCCATGAGAAATCCACATCACGCACACGATCGTTGACCAGGTCAGCAAAAATGATGGCGCCAATGCCAACCTGGCTTGCAATACTATCTTTGTTGTGGAGGTCGGGATTTTTTTCATCAATGATCTTGTGGGCGAGTTCAATTGCCTTGTCCAACACTTCCTCCAGAAGAATAAAGTTTCCTTCCCGTGTGCTCATCACCTTTCCCTCAAAAGTCATCTTCCCGAAGTCAACGTGAACAAATTCCACGCCTTTCGAGAGCTTGCACAGCTCAAGCGTTTTGAAGAGCTGCTGGAAGTGCAGACATTGCCGCGCGTCTACGACGTACACGATCTTCACGGGTTTGTACTCCTTCATACGGTATATCGCCGCAGCAAGATCGCGCGTGTGATAGGTAGATGTCTCGTTTGTCTTGAGCAGGATCACGGGAGGCATGTTGTGCCGCTTGAGGTCGACGATCAGAGCACCCTCAGACATCTCTGTCTTCGTCTTTGACTTGACGAGTTCTATTGTATCAGCGAGTTTATCCCTGTAGAACGCTTCTCCATGATAGCTGTCAAACGAAATATTGAGTTGTGCATAATATCGGTGAAATTCGGAAAGGCTCAGCTCACGAAACATCTCCCACAATTCAACTGCTTTCGACTCGCCTTGCTCAAGGCGCTTGAACCACTCGCGCGCTTCATCCATGAGTTCAGGGCGGATCTTCGACTCCTCACCAAACTTCATGTAAATCGAAAGAAGGTGCCAGATACCCTCTCTCTCAAGCTCTTTTTCATCTCCCCACTCATTATACGCGACAAGCAATGCGCCGAATTGCGTACCCCAATCACCCAGATGATTCAACCCGAGAACATGGTATCCTTGAAAATGAAAGATCTCACGAAGGGCATTCCCAATCACAGTACTACGCAGATGCGCGATACCAAATGGCTTTGCGATATTGGGCGATGAGAACTCAACAAGAACCGTCTTTTTTTTCCCAGCCTCGCTGCTGCCGTATTTCTCCTTCCGCTGTTCGATCGTCTGCAATGTTGCTTTTGCCAGCTCTTGCGGCTTGATGCGAAAGTTCACGTACGCCCCCTCTGGCTGCACCTCCGCAACGAAGCTCGGAGGCTGGAGTTTGAGAGCGATGGTTTTTGCAATTTCTGCCGGCGATTTCTTCAGTGCCTTCGCAAGATGAAAACAAGGAAATGCAAAATCGCCCAGTTTCGTGTTAGGCGGAATTTCAAGAAGTCCGATGTCGACTTCTTGCCCCACTGCGATGCAGAGGGCGCTTCGGATCTGTTCTTTAAACCGCTCCATATTTATCTTCTCATAGACTGCGATCCTGTACTTCCGAACACGTCACCTACAAGAACACTGACCGACTACGCAAGACAGTTTACCCGGCTTGCAACGGGCATAACGATTGTAATATTTTGTTGTATCCAGACAAACCATTTCAGATTAAAACAAATATGAACTTATTAAAGTATCGCACAGGCGGTGTCGCAGAGCATAGTTATAGTATTGTTATAGTATTATTTGTATAGCTCTTTTGCAAGCAAGATATGCGTACGCCACACAGAAAAAGAAAAAAGGATGGTGACCGAAGTCACCTAATCCTCACCCGTAGAATAATACCCATCAATGTCGTCTGCCTTACCCGAGTCACCCGTTTCTGACTGTTCCAATGAATCATCTTCTTCCTCTTCTTCAGTGAATGTCTCGGTGGTGTCATCAAACTCTTCATCAATCACTCCATCATCGTCTGCTGCTCTGCGAGGCATCCTCTCACCCTCTTTTTTTGCTGTGGACAACGACAGAAGAGTCCAACAGTACATTCCTACGCCGTCTTTCTTTATATATTTTTCTTTATATATATTTTCTTTAAGGCGTGTTTCGTTACCTTTTGCGGCTGATTTTACGAATGACGCTACTGTGGGGGGCTGAAACAAACATGTCGGCAATCAAATGTGTTTACGAATATCTTTCGAATTATCGATGATGTCCGCGCTGATATTTAGAATGTCTCGTCTTCTTCACTGCAAGGAAAGAAATCCAATTGGTCTGCAGGAATGTGCAGACCCTTTGCGTATAAGAGAAGCATCTTCCACGTTTCAGGATCGGTTGTCACCCTGAAAATCCTCTCTTTAAAGACAACTATGAGATTTTTATCCTTGTAGAAATGCGCATACCATCCTCCTTCTTGAAGATTTTGCTGCACGCGTTTAATCACGCGATCGATCTGGTGCGCTTTGACCTGAATACGGTATAATGTCCAGACATCATTGGGGTCATCATCAGCAATTTTCTGCCCCAAGATCTTGAAGTCGTCGATCATCCCGGGATCTTGAAGGCTCTTGTCAACAATGATTCCATGCCAGGTGAGCATGGCGCATTTTGAATACGAGAACTATTTAATGGTTTTGCTTGGGTTCTGTTTTTCTCTTTGTTTGTGTTCCCGCAGCCGCAGTTTGTGCTGTACGCCTCGCAGTACTGCGTCAACTACTTGTGGAATGGTAAGATGTGTCGTGTCGATCACGATATTGTAATGTTTTTTGTCGTAATAATCAACGTTGTAGATTTTCTTGTAACGGTAGACCTCAAGATCACGACGTGCACGGATGTTTTCAAGGGTACTCTGAAGGCTGTCATTATAGTGTTCATCTGGCCGCTTCGCGTGGAAGATGCGTTTTGCAGCTTCTTCATCACTCACGTCAAGAAACACCTTTATAGAGTGCGGAATAAAGAACCAGGAAAGCCGCCCATCAATGACAAAGTTATCCCGTGTGGCGCCAAAATTCTTTTGTCGTTCATCAAGTTCCTGGTCAACGCTCGAATCGGTCTCGGCGATCCTGTTGATCTCAATCACAGTGACTTTTCGCTCGTTTGCCATCTGGCGCATGAAGTCTCCCGTTGAGAAATGTTCGATGCCTAATCGTTTGGAGAGCTCCTTTGCAATCGTGCTTTTTCCTGAACCGAGCGCTCCAGAGATTGTAATGATCATACACCAAAAGCAAGAAGAGAGTGATATAAATGTGTCGATTTACGAGTGGCTGCTTGAAATCAGCCGCGCTCAAAGCGTTGGTGCGCGCACCAGTGTTCTCCATTGTTTGAGAGCGCGGCCATCAAAGAAAGTTCACCTGTCAAGACAGTTGCGGCAATGACTTCTGCAAGTGCTTTTGCATGCGAGCCTACTGGGTCTCCAGAGCCGTACAGGCCGAGCGTTTCGAGATTCTGCTTTGCGTGAGGAAGCTTTGTTCCTCCGCCGATCGTTCCAACGATTAGCGCGGGAAGATTGACTTCAAAGTATTTGTTTAGCAGCGTCGCCACCGACCTGCGAGCTAACTGCTTTCACATCGTCTCGCACGATTCTCGGTTCGGTAAGCGGCTTAACTTACATAGCGAGCGTCGTGGCGACGCTGCGATGTGAGTAGCTAAACAAATACACTTCAAATGCTGTTGACCCGTCTTTATTGCACACGACAGACGTTGATCCAAGTGATCCTTCGACAACATTTGCCACGTCCTGCCCCAATGCAAGGTACATCGCCGCCACAATATTTGCGTGGTGGGCGTTCATTCCACCTACGCAACCAGCGAGTCTTGAACCTACATGATTCTTTTTGTAGTTCACGTTTTCGAGGCGTTGCGCCGTTCTAACTTATACAAACTAAACCAAAACAAGTAACATTTAATAAACGTTTGGAGATTATTTTTCTTCGAGAGCGCATAGACGCGCCGTTAATTTCGATATTACTTGGTGGCAGGCCGACATATCAAGAATCAGACGGCATTAAAAGATAGCCCTCACGACCAAAATATTTAAATATACTCCCTGATTTGGCAACTCTATTCTTCTTTTCGTCTGTTCTCGAAGTAGAGGGTAGTAAAATGACAACAACCATCAAAAAGGGAGATTTTGTCGAAATAGAGTACACGGGTCAGATTAATAATCCCAAATTCGTTTTTGACACGACTCATCAAGAAATCGCTAGAAAAGAGAACATTTACAACGAAAATACTCTCTACGGGCCCATTTCAGTTTGTATTGGGGAGAACCAGATTTTAAAAGGTCTTGACGATTCATTGGAGAACCTTGAAGTCGGAAAGGAACACGAAATCACGTTGCAACCAGAAAGGGCATTTGGCAAAAAGGATGGGAAACTGCTCCGCTTGATTCCTTCCAATGTGTTCCTCAAGCAGCGCGTCAGACCAATCCCTGGATTGCAAGTCAATATCGATGGAGCGCTTGGAACTATCAGAAATGTAACCGGCGGACGCACCATTGTCGATTTCAATCATCCATTTGCTGGAAAGGCAGTAACTTACAAAGTCAAAATCAATCGTCTTTTGACCAGCGATACTGAAAAACTCTATGCACTCCTGACATTAGGATTAAATCTTAAAAAAGACGCATTCGCCATCGAGATCAAAGAAGGAAAAGCGCACGTTACAATCAAACGCGCTGTGTCGAAAGAATTGCTCGATGAGCAGGATGACCGCATAAAAAAGTGCATGTCCACGATCAAAGACATCACATTCACTGTACCACCGGCAGAAAAGAACGAAGAAAAACACAGTCACGCCGATGTTACTAGTGACACAGAAGGAGTTCACGACCATGAACACGAGCCTGATCACGAACACCGCCATTGATCACATTATCACATTCAATCCCTTTATGCACAGTTAATAATGATGATGCAGGTTAATAGTGCATATTGTCTTTCATGGTCATCTTTTGTAATTATCATTAAGAAAGAGGTTTACACGTAGGAGGTGTTGAGAGTGGATAGTTTCATCCGAGATGCCACACAGCGCGCAGGCGTTAGCAGCGGGTCGAACCCCGCTTCGACATTCACAGCAACGACAAATGCCAAAGGAATGGGTCCTGGCGTAAGCAACCGCGCAAAACGCAACGAGCTCGACGCAGAACTTGAAGCTCTGCTCGCAAAGCAAGTGCAGAAAATAAAAGTCGTCGGCGCAGGCGGAGGCGGCAACAATACTATCAATCGTATTTCAGAAGTCGGCATCCAAGGTGCAGAGACCATCGCGATCAACACGGACGCTCAGGATCTGCTTTACACCACCGCCGATGTCAAGATCCTAATTGGACGAGAGATTTCCGGAGGCCTCGGCGCAGGATCCCAGCCCAAGATTGGTGAAGAAGCCGCAAAAGAGGACGAGGGAGAGATCAAGCGCGCGCTTGCCGGCGCAGATATGGTGTTTATCACTTGCGGCCTTGGAGGGGGCACCGGAACAGGAGCATCACCCATCATTGCTGAAGTCGCAAAGAAGATCGGCGCCCTAGTAGTAGGCATCGTCACACTCCCGTTTTCAATGGAAGGTAACCGCCGCTACGAAAACGCCATCATAGGACTTGAGAAGCTTGAAAACACCGTTGATACACTTATTGTGATTCCAAATGACAAGCTTCTTGAGCTTGCACCGGACATTCCCTTGCAGACCGCGTTCAAAGTCGCGGATGAGATCCTCACGAATGCTGTCAAGGGCATCGCAGAGATGGTCACGAAAGCCGGGCTTGTCAACCTTGACTTTGCCGACATCCGCACTGTCATGGGCAATGGAGGCGTCGCACTCATTGGCGTAGGCGAGGCGGACACTGAAAACCGCGCCATTGAATCGGTGGAAAAAGCGGTCAATAACCCGCTGCTTGATGTTGACGTCTCAGGCGCTACAGGTGCGCTCATCAACATCTGCGGCGGACCCGACATGACCCTTGATGAGGCGCGGAAGATCGTCGAGACCATCACCGAGCGGCTTTCAGACGATGCAAAAGTTATCTGGGGAGCACAGATCTCAGATGACCTGCGTAATATCGTGCGCGTCATGCTCATTATCACTGGCGTACGATCGAACCAGATCTTTAGTCGTGCCGAAAAGGCAAAGACGGCCGCAAAACAAAAGAACACGATCGAACAGGATCTCGGAATAGAGTTTTTGCGATAAAAATTTTTATTTTATTATAACAGGGCTACAAGCTACAGACGGGGATTGCAAGAACTGTAATGCATACTAACGCGTGAATATCGATGAATATAAACGAACAACTTGGGCGCCTTAAATCATTCGTTCTCGAGTGTAAGCGCGTCTTCATAGTGACCAAGAAACCGACAAAAGAAGAATTCAAGACTATAGTTAAGGTCTCTGGTCTTGGTATGATCCTTATAGGCCTTGTCGGCTTTTTGATTATACTTATCAAACAATTAATCTTTTAGAAATATTGTATTTGTTTAGCTACTTCAAACGCGGCGCCACCACGACGCTCGCCATACACGACGCTAGCTGTATAGGTTGAGCTGATTAATGAACCGAGAATCGTGCGAGACTATGCAAGAACCGCAAGCTCACAAGTCGGTGGCGGCACTGCTAAACAAATACGAAATATTTAGAAATAATATCCAAAATACACCAAATACAATGGATCGAGGTTATGATAGAATATGAGTACTCAAAACACACAACCAACCGAAGGACGCAGCGAAGACGCTTCACAACCGCAAGAACCACAGCAAGAACCACAATCACAAATTTATGCGCTGCGTACAACCGCAAACCGCGAAGACCAGGTCATGGACTTCTTAACAAGCAATATTGCGAAGAAAACGCTCGAAGTCTATGCAGTCATCAGGCCTCACGGAATGCGTGGCTACGTCTTTATTGAGGCTGGAAACAGACAAGATGCAGAAGCAGCGGCGCATAACGTCCCTTACGCGCGCGGAGTTCTTCCCAAAACAATACAGTATAACGAAATCGAACACATGCTTGAGCAAGTCAAGCGCGAGCTCAACATCAGAAAGAACGACATCGTGGAGATCATTTCAGGGCCGTTCAAGCGCGAGACGGCAAAGATCTCGCGCATTGATGAGCAGAAGCAGGAAGTAGTCGTTGAGCTTGTCGAAGCTGCAGTTCCCATACCCATCACCCTCAAGATGGATGCGGTCAAAGTCATCCGGCGCGATTCAGGAGACGAAAGCGGTGGGAAGCCCGATTAGATGATGTGTAATTGGCTGCTTTGATGGGCTCTGTCCCGAATCTGCCGCTGCCACCCTGCGAGCTGAAACGATAAACAGGTTGCTTCAACATCCTCTCGGCGACA
>JACQXV010000236.1 GCA_016208715.1 Candidatus Woesearchaeota archaeon
GAAATCAACTCGCGCGCCAAGGCTGGGTCGGAAGAGGTGAGCACCGGACTGACTTTTATTTCTTTTTTTCCAGCTTGCCCATCCTTGCCTTGGGTGGGGGCGGAGAAAACAATCTGGTCGCGGTCAAGCTGCTGTTCAAAATTTTCCACCAAAACGGTAATGTCTTGGGCTGTTTTGCCGCGCAAGGTAAACTCCTGCTCTTCCCCAAGCCAAACACCCGGGTACACGCGACCGTCAAAATACCGCTCATAGGCGGTAAAACAAACAACGCCGGCCAAAAGCAGGCAAAATACTCCCAAGAAAAAGAAAAAGATGGAACGCAACATTTGAGTAACTTTATCGCTTTATCGTTTCTTCTTCGGCAACCGTACGGTTAAAACTCCATTTTTTATACTCGCGTCAATGTGGCCTTGTTCCACCTCCACGGGCAAAATAATGGAGCGGGAAAAACTGCCCCAAAAACATTCGCGCCAAAAATACTGATCTTTAGGGACATTGCTGGGGGGCAGGCGGCGGCCCCTTATGGTCAAAAGATCGCCGGAAATAAAAACATCAAGGTCGTGCGACTGCGCGCCGGCAATGGCCGATTGCACGACCAGATCTTTTTCAGTCTGGTAAACATCAACCGCCAATTCGCCTTCGGGATTATTAAACCAGTTTTTTTGTTCATTCTCTGGCATATTTTTGAACCAGTTGGAAGCCTTTTGGTTGTTAGTTGTAAGTTATCAGCTGTTAGTTAACATTCTACCGCACTTGCTCATTTTCGTGAAGCCCGTTATAGTGGGAAAAGCGAGCGTGGCACGCTAAAACATGGCCTCATCGCCCCGCACCAACCCGCCCAACTTTCCATCGATAGACCATCAATAATGAAAGTACAAAGGCAAAGCCGCCTTACGGCTTACGGTTCCAATAATTGGAAGTCTTCCAATAGAAAGTTAGGTGGGTGGTGCGGGACAGGTCTATCCCGGTCTAGGACACGGCCCTTTTCCGCCAAAAGGCGGATCAGCCTAAGGCTGGCAAGGCACTACTTTAAGTAATCAGCGAGAATTACCATTTATGCCCCTATCGTCTAGCCCGGTCAGGACATGGCCCTTTCAAGGCTAAAACACGGGTTCGAATCCCGTTGGGGGCATAAATGGTAATTCTACAAAAGTAACACGTATAGGGTTCTGCGCCAAAGGCGCATCCGCCTCTGGCGGAGAATCCCGTTGAGGCCACCAGCATTAAACTTTCAGAAATTTTTCGATTTTTTCATGGGCGGCCTTAATGGCCGCCCATTGGTTTTACCTATGTTGCTTTTTCTCCCCACTTTGCACTAATTTGGGTATTTGAATCGTTTTAATTATAAAGGGTAGAACTTACGTGCTTGCCGTCTTGAGTGTCATTGCGAGC
>JACQXV010000231.1 GCA_016208715.1 Candidatus Woesearchaeota archaeon
CGACGTCAAAGGGGTCTATACCGCAGACCCAGGAGTGGTTCCCAGGGCCAGGATGCTCAAAACCGTAACCCACGACGTTATGCTGGAAATGGCCGACCACGGGGCCAAGGTGCTCCAGATACGTTCGGTGGAATTCGCCAAGAAATTCAACGTGCCGGTTCATGTCCGGTCGTCGTTCTGCGATGAGGAGGGCACCATGATAGTGAGCGAAAAAGAAGGCATGGAATGCATGGTGGTGGAAGGCGTGACTTCCTCCAAAAAAGAGGCCCGCGTAACGGTCACCAAGGTGCCGGACCAGCCCGGAGTAGCATCAAAGATTTTTTCGGCAGTGGCTGATATCGGGGTCTCGGTGGACATGATCATCCAGAACACCCGCTCCGGCAACCTCACGGACATCACCTTCACGGTGCCCCGCACCGAGTACAAGCGCACCATGGAAGTGGTCCGCAAGGTCGCTTCCGAGGTCGGCGCGGAGAGCGTGGCCGGTGACGAAAACGTGGCCACCGTCTCGGTCATAGGCGTGGGAATGCGCACCAACCGGGGAGTCGCCGCGAAGATGTTCGACACCCTGGCCAAGGACGGCATCAACATCATGATGATCTCCACCTCCGAGATACGGATCACCTGCGCCATAGAGGAAAAATACTCGGAGCTGGCAGTTAGAAGTCTTCACACCGCTTTTGGCCTGGACGCCGTCCAGGAGGCGTGACCTGGAGGCGTGAAAGCGATGAAATGCAAGGCGCGCAAGCGAGTGGCGAGGGAGAGTACGTTTTTGTACGTGACCGAGCCGCGAGGCGACGTGCGAACGCTGCCAGTTCGCGCTTTCACGCCTCCAGGACGAGGCTTCGATGAGAAGGGTGGAGCGACGATCGAAAAAATATGACGTGATGCGCTTCATCGGGTTTAATACTTCACAAGAACCGGTCTATCCTCATCTCTCGATCGGACAATGAATGGAAAAGGCCGAAAAACGTTTTCGGGCTGAGTCAGTGGCCGAGCCCCTTGGCGGCATTGCCGATGGGGTGACCGATCTGGAACTGGCTCTTTTTTTCGAGACTGTGGAAACCGGCCTTTCGCAGGAGCAGGAGGAAAGAATCGCCGTTCCGGGCCTCACCTTCCCCCGCCAGGAGGAGGTTCTGGCCGTCCACTGGCACCCGGAACACGTTCCGCTGAATCTCGTTTCAAGGCGCATGGACACCATGTTCCCGGCGCGCCGGGAGGAACTCGTCATCCCCACCCAGCACAACGAGATAATGGAATACGGCGACTATGCAGGAGTCGAGGTTGATTGCTACTCGCGGGGCTTCAACCAGAAGGTCCAGCTTCTGCTGCACTTTCAAAAGGAGCGGGTGAAGGACGCCCCGGTGCTGAAAGCCATGCTCGCCCACACCTTCCGTTACCGGGCGAGCCAGCTCTTCGATCTGATACACGCCATCACCCTGCCCGGACGCCATCATCGTCAGCAAGGCCGCTTCGGAAACCGGGGCCACGCCGGTAATAGTGGATTTCACGCGGGCCATGGTGAAAAAAATCGAGATCATGCTCTCCGAAAACTGGGACCGGGTGCCCAAAGAAGCCCTGAAAAACAAGCTGTTGCCCCACTATTTCAGCCGGTTGAAGCCGATCTACGGCAAGGCTCCAATAGAGCGGGCCGTCAATTTCATGCGAGCGGTAAAGATGGGGGTCAAGGCCGGTTTCAGCCTCCAGTATTTCTACCGCACAAGCGAAATCATAGAGGAGGCCAGGAGCCTTGGCGGCGGCGTGGTGATACCACACCCGGAGCAGTTCTGGCCCATACTTCTGGCCGAATACGACGTTGACGGCTACGAAGTGTGGAATCCCCAGTCCAGGCGCTACACCGACTTTCTGATTTCCGTAGTGAACGAAAAAAACAGGAAATGCGGGATTTCCGGAAAAAGCATCCTCATATTCATGGGCGATGACACCCACATGGGGGAAAAGGTGCTGGACCCCGCCCTCGCCAATCCCGAAAAAGCCTTGAGGGAGGTGGGAGTCCAGCCAGCCTGGGACGACCTCATGATAAGAAAAAAACTCATACTGGCGGGCATGGACAGGCCACGGGTCATAGCCGAGTACAAGGGGCGGCTTGCCATCGACAGGCGGGAGCCTTCCCCCTAACAGGCTGTCGAAAAACGCGATCCGCTGTGTTGTGCGTCAAAGCCAATTCCGTCACGTACTTTTAGTACGCTTGACTCATTGGCTTTTCGCACGCCTTGCGGCTCATCGTTTTTCATCATCCTGTATGATTGGTGTTTTTCAACAGGCTGTTATTAAGCGGAGCATGGTTCTTTTCCGTTTTTAAGGGAATCTGGCCGAAGGGAGAAATACTAGAACCTATCTCAAAAATGCCTCAGAAGAATCAGTGCGCATCCGAGTAGCAGAAAACCGTGAAAATTTTCAGGGTGATACTCGTATCGCACCACCAAGCGCCTGAAATTTTGAAGCCAAGCGAAGAGGCGCTCAATCTTCCAGCGTCGCTTGTAACGCCGTAAGGCGCGTCCGTCCTGGGTTTTCTCTTTTTTTCTGTTTTTCTTGTGGGGCGCTATAAGAGCGATTCCGAACTTGAAAAGAAGGTCATCGTCAAGAGGATCGCTGTCGTAGGCCTTGTCTCCAATAAGCCGTTTGGGCAGTTTTTCGAGAAAGCGATTTTCGATTGCCCGCTCGACCAGTTTCACTTCGTGAGGGGAGGCGCTTTCGATATCAATGGCGAAAGGAAGACCGCGAGCGTCTGAAATTGCCATGATTTTGGTGCCTTTGCCGCGTTTTGTAGGGCCGACGCAAAGACCCCTTTTTTTGCCGGAATGAACGATCCGTCTATGAAACATTCGCGGAGGTCGATGCCACCGCGTTCATACAGATCTTTCACCAGCATTTTGACGATTTCTCTGAACACACCCTCCCGGCTCCACTTTTGGAGCCAGCGGTGGCACGTTTGGTACGGAGGATAGCGCGGCGGCAGGTCTTTCCATTGCGCGCCGGTCCGCAAAATCCACAAAATGCCGTTCAACACTTCACGCGGGTCGCGACGGGGACGACCGCGTCCGTCTTCCCGCTCTGCGGGCGGCGGAATCAAGTCCTTGATTTTATTCCATTGTGATTTTGTAAGGTCCATTATAAGTATATGCCACAGACCTTACGAAAAATCTAGAAACCAGTTGATACACACTTAATTATTTTTGAGATAGGCTCTAGCAGAATATGAATATGATACTTACGGTAATGCTTTGTATATCTCTGACGCCAATACTTGCAAGAACAGATTTAAATTTTCGACAAAACAATATGATTTTGAGATTGATATGTATTATTATGGATATCGATATTTTGCCTTATATATAGATAGATAGATAAATCGTGATATAATTGGCGAAGAGGATAATAATAATTTATATTTATTTAATATTAATAATTCAATTAATTACTATGATGCATTCGGATTACAAATTAACTCTAAAATTTGTTTAGATCGTTATTTAAAGTTTCATTCTGTGAAACAATATGCCTCTGCATCTTATGCTGCAGACAGAAAGTATTATCAATATTTCGGCTACTCAACATATAATAGAAATGATATAAATTCTGAAATATTATCAAAAATGATTAATTCAAAAAGAGAATTTAATATTAATAATATTGATGAAATAAGAATACATGTTAGAGCAAGATTTCATACGGTTTTTTTGACAAAAAAGGCGGCAAATTTTAAATTGAGCCATGGTTTAGATGACTATAAATATAATAAAAATTTTTGGCAAAACACTAAATTTGATTATAATAATTCAACTAATATTATTCCTTATGGTGTTTCATCAAAAGCAATGCGAGACATGTTTAGACATCCTGATCAATATACTATTGGCTGTAGAGATGCTGCGATATGGACATTGAAATACGGTACTTATTTGGCTACGGGTGGAACAAACCTAAAATTGGATGACCCTGTAGTAGATGACTCGGATTGGATTCCAGGAGAGAATGGTTTTATTGAAAATGACAATAATATTGTGAAATTTTTGGCCTATACGCAATATCTTGGAGAAAATATAATTTATATTGGTAATAATAATTTTTGGGGTCTTGCAACAAACAAGGAAAAACAGATAAACACCATGGAAGGATGGTTTAATGTGATCAAGCAATGGGCCTGGTCAGGGCACCCTAAACTTCATAAATATCGTGGTAGATCTCAAATAAATGTGGCAGATTTATGAAAACTTTTAAAAAATATTATCTTAAAATATTTATAGGTATTTTATTTTTAATAATAATTATTAGTAGCTACTATTATCATAGATCACTTAACAAAAGTAAAATGTTTAGCGAAGAATCACAAAAACTAGCTTATTCAACATGTTATAATATGGATAGTGAGCTACGCTCTACGAATCTGAATGATTATGACCAGTTAATTATTTCAACATCAAAATGCTTAAATACTGATCCAAAAGTAATTAATCCCTGAATCCGTGAGCGGCACTACATAAAAAGAGCGGTGATCGTTAAATAACATCTCGATTTTTAACATTATTTATGGCAAGGTCGAATCATTCAACCATTCACCCGGTGA
>JACQXV010000232.1 GCA_016208715.1 Candidatus Woesearchaeota archaeon
GAAAAACTGGAGATCGCTAAACGATTCATCGTGCCGCGACAGATCGAAGAAAATGGTTTGGGCAAAGCCGGTCTCGAATTTAGCGAAAAAGCGATCCGCGCCATGATCAGTCAATACACTTACGAGGCGGGCGTGCGAAATCTGGAACGCGAGATCGCTAACGTCTGTCGCAAAGTGGCCCGGCGTAAAGCCGAAGGCAAACCATTACCCAAACGAATCGCCCCGCCGACTCTGCACAAGTATTTGGGCCCGCCGCAGTTCACGCCGCCGCACGCCGAGCGCGAAGATGAAATCGGCGTGGGCGTGGCACTCGCTTGGACAGAAAGTGGCGGCGACACCATGCCGATTGAAGTGACTCTCATGCGCGGCAAAGGCAACATGCAAATCACCGGACAGGTTGGTGACGTGATGCAAGAGTCGGGGCAAGCCGCGCTCTCTTACTTGCGCACGCAAGCCAAATTGTTAGGCGTGGATGTGACTCGCTTCGAGAAGTTAGACATTCATGTTCACGTCCCCGAAGGCGCGATTCCGAAAGATGGTCCTTCGGCGGGCATCACGATTGCTACAGCACTCATCTCGGCTTTCACCGGGCGCAAAGTGAAACGCGAAGTGGCGATGACGGGTGAGATCACCTTGCGCGGGCGTGTGTTGCCAGTCGGCGGCATCAAAGAAAAAGTTTTAGCCGCTCATCGCGCCGGATTTACCACCGTGATCATCCCCAAGAAGAACGATAAAGATTTGGTGGATGTTCCCAAGAGCGCGAAACGTGATTTGAAAATTATTTTAGTCGAGCGTATGGAAGAGGTGAAGAATGATAAAGATTTGGTGGACGTTCCCAAGAGCGCCAAACGTGATTTAAAAATTATTTTGGTCGAGCGCATGGAAGAAGTGATTGACGCCGCCATGTCGCCTGCACCGTTGATCAAGTTGAAGCGGACTCCGTTAAAGATCACGGGGAGACCGGTGGCGAGGGCGTGAGGGTTCTTCAGCGGATGTAAAGCGGATAAACGGATAAAAACAGAGCGCGGAATTTTTTCTGCGCTCTGATGGTTTAAGGGCATTTGAAGGGGAGGTCGAATTCTTGAGGGTATATAGTAGATGGATGATCGTGGGGCTGGTGTGGAAGAAGAGGAGTTGTATTTATGGTATAGGCCTCTTGCTGATATGTGAACAATATTTTCATTGGAGGGATTCCAAATACATCCAGGACAGGATCAATCCCTTTGTCATCAATGATGATTGCTTTTATATTATCGTCTGCCAATACTTCTTTAGGAGGTAATAAATTGCTGGGCCAATTTAAGAACGCGACAGGTGTCGATAGGTGTTCAAATTGCCTCATGCCTTTAATGACTAAAAGTTCAAGATACTTAACCCGGTAGGGTTTCATCTGTGATGGCGGAGTGTAGCTATACAATAACGAATACGTTGATTTAATTTCAG
Organism: Candidatus Woesearchaeota archaeon; assembly: GCA_016208715.1. GTDB lineage: Archaea > Nanobdellota > Nanobdellia > Woesearchaeales > UBA11576 > JACQX01. Next base: position 1,444 of record JACQXV010000232.1, read on the forward strand.
CCGCTAGATATTGTTGATATGGATGATAGACGTATACATATTTTGCGGGTCTTCCATTCACAGTGATATACCAGCCACCTCCACCCATCACCATCCATGGTTCTGATGTGATTGGGAATGAGTAAATAGGGTCCTCGACTGTTGTGTTTTGACAGATAGCGAGCACAGAGTCACGCTACGGCCATCGCTTGTTGCTTGGCAAATAATTGCGTGAACATATCTTGGGCTTGCTGTCCCTGCTGAAGTTGTTCGTGCATCTGCAATATTAACGCT
>JACQXV010000257.1 GCA_016208715.1 Candidatus Woesearchaeota archaeon
TAAAGAAATTTCTATCACCCTACCTTCGTCGAAGAAAAAAAACAACCAAACAAGCGTATACACATTAAAAACCAAGAATTACCCAATTACAGAGGGTTTCCGGATAGCCTGATAGGGCGTATTGTTCAATCCGTTGCTGTTAAGTATTGGCTGTTAAGAATTCGGATGTTTTCTTCATAAAGGCTATTTCTTGTCACTTTTCTTCTTGTTTTCGAGCTTTTTCTGTTCAGTAAGACTTAGAAAATTGTCTTTTGAGATTACGGATTTGCCTGTTTCTTGTTCCAGTTCTTTTCTTGCGTTGTGGGCTATTTGGCCTCCTCTTCTCGCAGCTTGCTTATTTTCTTCAAATCCTTGTGCGTCTCTTGTCCTTGTGATGTCGGTTGTGGCCTTTTCTCCCAGCATGTTGAATATGAGTTCCCAATCTGTCATGTGATCTCTGAGGTTTTGGTTCTTTTTCTCGAGACCTTTAAGTTCCTTGTATTCTTGGACGGTTTTTCCAAAGGTTGCTTTACTTATCTCGTTTGTGAGAATTGCAAAATTTGTTTCTTCTGTAACGCCTCGATCTTTCCATTCATCGGTCAATTCCTGCCGGATCGCAATTCCTCTGAGACGCTTGTCTATCCAATCCTTCGGGTAACCTTTGAGTTCATAGTATTCTTTCACTCTATCTTGGGCTAATTCGGGGTTTTCTATTTCCTCAATGCGTTCTTGAGCCAATTGTGCAAGCCATTGTTTGAAGGGCTCTGCCTTCTTTGAAGGAATAGATTGGATTAGCCTGAAGGCGTTTTTGGTGTTAACACAGTCTGTAAACCTTAATTTGCCATCTTCTGCTGCCAATTTCAACTGTACCCAAATTGGGGACAGTTCAAGAGCGATAAACTCTCTGACCTTAACTTTACCCCAATACTGCCTAGGAGTGGGGCTGTCTGTAAGAACTTCAACGATGTCCACAACCGAGTAAAACCACTCGTTGTTATACCAGATTCTTCTGATATTCTTATCCTGGAATACAACAAGTGCTTTGTCTTTGTCCATTTTTAATCCTCTGGGAAAAATTCTTTATTAAAACAATTATCGCACATTCCGTTGTGCCAGTCCTTATTGTGTGCTGAAATCTTAGCCTCGCATTTTGAACAGTTGAAGTTCATTTCTTCATCATGCTTCATATGAAATGTTCTCATTTTTATTCTCATATCTGCTGGACCTACAGTTTCAGCGAAAGAGCCATCTGACCAGATGCTTGGCTCGTCTGCATCTTTTCCGTCAAGTGTTTTTTGGGTCATTTTGGTATCCAATACCTCGTTCTTCCATCAATCTTTACTAATCTACGAAGCTCTTTGTTTGTTTCGTCAAGGTCAAAATGCTCAAAATCAAAATCTTCTCCAAGCCACTCAGCAATTCGCTCTTTGTACTCTTTATGGTTCTTATTCTTCTTAATTTTTTGTAGCTCATAATATCCTGGAACACTTCCACAATCTTCAGGAGGGCAAGCCCTCTCGCCACCTAAGCAAAAAGGAATAAAAGGAGCATCAGCAGAATCTAGAATTTTTTCAATAATTAACATATGTTCCCAATTATCGCCAAAGTCATAGAGGTAGTCGAATTTTTGCTTTTCTGAATGAATTAAGGTATTTATCTTGGATTTTAACTTGTAGGTGACCGTCTTTTTGTTTTGTTCCTGCTCTTTTAGAATCTTATTGAGTTTGTTAACATTCAACGATGCAGAGCCATTTTTTAGTTTTGTTTGCTCCAGCATTTTAATGAACTCGGGCGACTGATATAATTTTTTGAAGCTGCTCTCAGCCAGATTATGCCCTTCTTCATCTGCTGAAATGCAAACGTCATTTATATGAAACTCGAACATGTGATAATTATCCCATCCCATGACTACTTGAATTATACTGTGTAGCTCTTGAAAAGTAATGTTGTCCTTAACCAAGAACCTGCGCCATATCTTAGGTGTTATTCCTTCTAAATTTATCTTCATCTGTAGAATACTCATTTTTCTCCTCTTCTTGTAATGTCGAGTGTTGAATCGCTTTTACCTAAATTACAATCCTCACAAAGTGTCTGAAGATTTTCTAGCGTACTTTTCCTCCTTTTGAAAAAGGTTCAATGTGATCAATATGCAATTTTGTGCCAACATCGGTGGCCGGACTTTTACCACAAAAAACACAACGAAAATTATCACGACAAGACTTGTAATCTTAAACCAAGTGATACCTTTCTAGAATTTTCTTGCCTATATTTTGGTTTATCGGTTATCTGAGTTTTTTGTTTATAAACTTTTTGTTTCTTTGGAGTAGTAACAATGCTCTCACCGACCCACATTTTTAGTGCCGACAAATCTAAAATGCACTCATTTTCCACCAGTCTATTGACTAGTGGTCGCGAGCTTTTGACTTTTCCTTCGGAACATTACACTAATGATAATCAAGCGGACGATTAGAAAAGGGGAATTTTTATAAATCTGACGATTCAATCAAACTTTATTCTTGTGAATGACATCTAAGTACCTATTGATTTTATGCGAGATGAAGTTTTCACCATGACCGACGTTTTATGTGTTGTTCCACCGTTCAGTTACGGAAAGCTGGATTCTGTAGGGCCGAAGTGCCCAAATTTGGGTATTGGTTTTATCGCAGCGGTTATAGAAGAGATGGGGTATGATGTAAAGATTTTGGACTGTTTTGGCTTGGAACTCACAAAGGAGAAAACGTTCAAAGAGATAGAGCGGCATAATCCGAACGTTGTGCTTGTGGGCGCAGTCACGGCGAATTTCACGATTTCAATGGACATCCTGAGGAAGGCCAAAGTGCTCAATCCGGCGGTGGTTACGGTGATCGGGGGGCCGCATGTCACAGTGAATCCTGACAGCGCATTCGAGGAGGAGGGGATTGTAGATTTTACGGTTATCGGAGAAGCTGAAGAAACCGTTGCCGAGTTGCTTTGCCACATCAAAAACAAATCGGCCATTCCACTGCATCAAATCAAGGGAATCATGTATATTGATGACTCTGGAAAAAAGATAAGGACAGAAAAAAGGGGCGTTGTAAAATTCTTGGATAAACTTCCCATGCCAGCTTACCATTTGTTTCCAATGGAAAAATATCACTCATATGGCTGGCTCAATCTGGGACGCAAATTCTCCACGATGATAACTTCTCGAGGGTGTCCCTTCAAGTGTAGCTTCTGCCAGAGTTCACAGCAGGCGCAATTTTGGCGTCAACGTTCGGCAGAGAATGTGTTCAAGGAGATTCAACTTTTGTATGACAAGTATGGAATTCGGCATATCTATTTTCAGGACGATGAATTCTGTGTGAATCACCAGAGAATCATCGATATCTGTGATAAAATCAAAGAAGCGAAGATGGATCTGGCGTGGGAGTGCTTGACGCGCGTGAACCACGTAGATGATGCCCTGCTCAGTTCTATGGCAAGTGCAGGATGCAAGAGTGTGCTTTTCGGTGTTGAGACCGGATATGAAGAGGGGTTTAAGAAAATTAACAAGCCAATCACCTGTGACATGGTGGTCCGGGCCGTCCGTATTGCACAAAAATATGGCATTATGGCAAAGGCCACATTTATTATGGGTTTTCCATGGGAAGGAGAAGATGAGATGCGCAAAACGATTAAGTTTGCGAAGAAAGTTGATGCGGATCTGACTTTTTTTAATGTTCTGAATCCATATCCCGAGACGCCTGTGCACGAAGAGATGGTGGAGAAGAACCTTTTTGAACAGCCTGATAATTATGATATGCACATCATTCACGGCACTGATCCGTTGATACGCACTGAAAAATTGACGGCAAAGCAATTAAGATATTGGTGTGGAAGGGCGGTCCTTGAATTCTATCTTCGGCCAAGTTACATATGGAAGAAAGTGAAAAGAGTGAAAAGCTGGGATGAATTCAAGAGCAATTTCTCTGGCGGGAACGATCTGTTGAAATTAGCATTCAAGAAAGTACTGGCAGGAAGAGCCGATTAATAGGAGAACGACAGGGAACCGGGGCATACAATATGAACATCAAAAAAGTTTTATTGATGAACCCCCCTTTCTCAAATGAACAGAGGTATGGAAAAGGCATATCCAGGATTGGAACTGCCCTGCACCCATTGGGCCTGCTCTATATTGCAGCCGTTTTGGAAAAAGGAGGATACAGCGTTGAAGTTCTTGACGCGCCTGTTGAGGGGTTAGATGAAACTTCAACCGTTGAAAAAATAAAATCAAGCAAACCAGATTTGATAGGAATATACACGAATACTTCGAATTATAATGCGGTTGTGAAGCTGTCAGCAAGAATAAAAAGCGGGCTGAAGACGCGCATTCTCCTTGGCGGCCCGCAGACCGCGATCAATCAGCAGGAAAGTCTAAGTAATGCTGCTGTGGATTTTATCGTCCATGGCGAAGCAGAATTTGCGATTCTTGATCTTTGCAATGCCGTTAATTGCAATACCGTTAATGCGGACAGTGCGAAAGAAAGTCTTCTGAATAAAAGTCTTTTGAATATTCTTCTGAATATTAAAGGGCTTGGTTTCAAGTGGGAAGAGCAGACCCATGTCAACCCTCCAGCGGATAAGATCAAAGATCTCGATTCGCTTCCCTACCCTGCAAGGCACTTGATCGATGTATCACTGTACCGGCCATCCCCGAATCATTACACGAAGCTGCCGCACGCGAACATGACCGCTTCCCGCGGTTGCCCCTTTACCTGCACGTTTTGCAGCAGCGCAGATATTTGGGGGCACAGCTATCGTATTCGCTCTGTGGATAATGTGATTGGAGAAATCAGGGAGCTTGTTGAAAAACACGGCATTCGCAGCATTAGTTTTTGGGACGATATTTTTGGCATCCGTAAAGCCTGGATTCATGAATTCTGCGAGAAAGTGATTGAGCAGAAGCTGGATTTCGAGTGGTGGTGTCTTCTTCGTGCGGATCTCGCAGATTTAGAGACGCTCAAGAAAATGAAGGCCGCGGGATGCTGGTCTATTTTCTTTGGGATCGAAACGCTCGACCAAGAACTTCTTGACAGTATCAACAAGAGGACTACGGTCGAACAAAACATTGCAGCGATACGAAACACAAAAGAGGCAGGAATTCAGGTCAGAGCGAATTTTATCGTTGGATTGCCGAATGAAACGCCAGAAAAACTTAAGAAGACCGTGAAGCTTGTTTGCAAACTGAATCCGGATTACGTAAAATTCAATGTCATGTCGCCCTATCCTGGGACCAAACTTTATGATGAAATAAAACAAGGCAAGTGGGGCGAGATGACTGAAGAGACGGACAAACTGACTGGTTATTTTGCTACCTTCCGGCCATATGGTTATAAAGATTTCGACGAACTAAACAAGATGAGAAAGTATGCGTTTCGAAAGTTCTATTTTCGTCCGAGATACATTGCAGGCAGATTAGCCTCTATTAGAAGTTTTGAGGATATAAAGCGCTATTGGGATGGCATGATTGCCTTAGTGGGCTTGTAAGGCACGAGGATTATAAGAAAATAAGTATTTGTTTAGCCACATACTGTCGCACGACCAGCACAACCAATGCCGCCGTGAAGTTTGCGAAGGGCCTGAATATTTCTGTATCACTTCGTGACGGGGGTTGTCCCTTACGGGGTGGCACGATTCGGCAACCAGCATCGCGCCCTGAGCTTCACGCGGCATTGGTTGAGCGAAGACACGCGCAGCGTGACTCTCGCGGTGCTGGTCGTGAAAAGTGTAAATGAACAGAAAACAGCTAAACAAATACGAAAATAATAATTGATTGCGCCCTTCTTTGATATTGTTTTCTTAAGAAGTCTTTTTCTTAATTTTTCTTAAGAATATATGACACAGTGAAGTAAGCGATTAAGCTCATCATAGTTACGATGAAAACCCACGCCCAAATTACAAAGGAACGCGGCTTGTATTCAAATTTGACTTCGTTCGTCGGTTTGTCAAGATAAACGGCAGTGATCACGCCGTCAGCTTGGTGTATTGGCACTTCTCGCCCATCGGCAAACGCTTTCCATCCTGGATAGATTGAATAGGTCTCGCTGAGAAGAAGCCATCCTGCAGCAGGTTTATCGAATTTGATGTATTGTGCATCAAAGTTTTTCCATTTGATGTCTTCATCTGAAATCTTCTCGTGGTCCTCATTAAAAGAGGAAAATAGCGTATTGAGCTTATCGGGCAAGATTGCTTGCTCCCCTTTCAGAATGTTGGGTAAAATTCGGCCGCCGCTTGCTTGATATTGTTGAAGTAAATCTTCTGTTCGAGTGTCAACGCTTATCTGGGTGAGGATTATCGCGTCAAATGATTTAAGCTCCTCAATCGTTAACGCGCTGATTGTGTCAATCTCCTTTGTAACGATGACTGTTTTCTTCGGGTTAACAAAAGGGCTCATCAACAATGCGTAGGTGGCTTGTTTGGCAGGCGTCATCGTGTTCGCGTTCATCATGTTTGCATTTTGTTGCGACCCTATGATAAGAACTGCCGAATGAAATAGCGCGGCTCGCGGCAATGCTTCTTCATTTTCATATAGGTATGGGCCCCACGCTTTTTCCCAGTCTTTTGCCCCCGGAAAACATACGGTGCACGGATCGAACTTTTTTATAAGGCGAAATCCGGCAAGGCTTATTGGTTGTTGTGCCGTGAGATATTTCACATTCAAGATTCCCCACAGCTTTGCAGGCGAGACCCAAGATGTTCCCAGAAATACATTGAAGTATTCTGTGTTCCATGTGCCATCATACGCAAAGATGTTGCTGATTCCCAGAGGCACGCTATAGGGCTCTGTCGGCCAGTCAATTCCTTTTGTTTCAAATGAATGCATTCTGAATATTCCTGGCTGCTCGCCGATATAGTTAATGACTTGGTTGTTGTCAAAAGCGACTTGTAGATCTCCTATCCATCCATAGTATGGGCTGTTTCCAAAAATTCCCAGATTCAGGAAGATAAGCCCGATTACCGCCGCTTTTGCCATAAATACCTTTTTGTTGCCCCATTGTTTTTTCTCTTTCAGGTATTCGAAAAGCGCGCTCGCGCCGAGTGCCGCAAGAACTGAAGCAGCAAATACGTACAGCACGAGCGTTCTGTCAAGATATCTAAAGCTGTCAAAGGGCGGAACATATTTCCAGAGCAGATAATAAAGGAATGAACCGCTTGCAAGAAGCAGTGAAATTATTACTAATGCCGCCACATATATTATTGTCTTGTTTTTCCATTTCTTATAGACTGCAAAACAGCATAGCAGAAATGCGATTATTCCTATCTGGAAGCTTATTGTTTCGTTTTGAATCGCGGGAGCTCTTATCGGCTCGACCAGTTTTTCAAAGAATTGGTTCGGAGGCATTGCCCTGCTCGCCGATTGTGCGTAGTTCAGATGTTGTCTTGGACTCAGCTCCAGCGTCTCTTTTGTAGGCAAGATTTTCACAGCGCTCAATCCAAAACTCACCAACCCGACGATCAAGACTACCACAGCTATCTTCGCCATGTTTTTTGTGGAGAAAGATTCAAAGAGCTGGAATAAGCAGAGCACTGCAAATGCAATGAGCGTGAATAATGTTACTTTCATATCCGGGCCAGCGTGTATTTGCACGCCCAACAAGATTCCAGCCACCACTGCGTTGAAAATGATTCTTTCTTCCTTGAATGCTTTCAATAGGAAAAGAAGTATGAGCGGAAAGAAAGGATACGCGTTAAGGGTATTCAAGTTCCCATACACGAATCTGCTTAACAGCCACCCATTTAATGTATATATCAGCGCGCCAATTATAGACGCTGTATGATCTTTTTTAAGATAATAAACGAGAGCATACATCGCGAAGCCCGCGAAAATTATGTCAAAAAGATATACTGCTTTAAGCGCGGCCAGAGTTGTGGGAAGTATCAAAAAAAAGATAGTCAGCAAGTAGAAGAAGCCTTGCACGTCAGGTTTTGCGAAGAACGGCTGTCCTCCCCCCATGTATTTATTCCACAGTGGAAGCGGGTCATTGAATTGCGTTATTGACTGTTTGAGAATATCTGCCCGCGGATAATACGAAGTGACATGATCCATGAGGACAATCGTATTGAAATCCAAAAAATTATAGAATACAATAAGAATCAAGAGCAGAATAATTGATGCACATAAAAGATGCCTCTTTAAAGTGTCATTCATCGTTTTCACTGGATGTTGCCACTGGTTATGTCGCGAACCCTGTTTTTTTGTACAAGTAATACTTGAGCAGGAACATCCCCCCAACAGTGACCGTGCTGCTTATTAAAGTTGGAATGTGCATTATATCTATAAGCAGCCATAGAAAGAAGACATAAAGGAGGGCTGTTGCGATCCCGACCCAAGTGTAATTAATAAATTTCTTGTGCTTTCTGATATGCTTTCGGATATACTTATTTTTTATTGCTTTCTTGACATGTTTGTTTTTCACCAGTTTTCTGATTGTTTTTTTCATCTTTCTTTTTTCCTTTCGGTCTTTTTTTGTTCGATGATCACGAATGTTGGTGAAAGTAATCCAACGAGAGATGTTATCTCCATTTTGAGTATGCTGTATGGGAAAAAACCCCTTATCTTTGCTTTCAGGAAGAGTTTGCGTATTTTATTTATGCCCCAAAAATGCTTATGTCCTTTGTTCTGCATTTGGGGGGGGGTCAAACCGAATAGATATGCTATTCGAAATACTGTGCAGTAGCTATTTGGTGTCGTGATTATTATTCTGCCGTCGTTGCGAAGCACTCTTCTGAACTCTTGTAACGTTTTTTGAGGATTGTCAAGATGTTCTATTACTTCGCTGCACCAGATCAGATCAAAGCTTCGGTCATCAAAAGGAAGCCGTTTGTTCACGTCTACTATTCTGCAGGCCTCATATTTTTTTTCGATATCTATTGATGTGACTTCATACCCTTTTTTCTCCAGCCATTTTGTCTGGTACCCTTCCCTGCAACCTACGTCTAATGCCTTTTTTCCGTTTCCTTTTGGGACGTGTGATAGTGCTATAAGTTTTCCTTTAGTCGTTTTCCTCAGATTTGCTTGCCCTAGATCGATTGGCAGTTTTTTTAACAGATTCAGAATTGTCATGTCCGTTTTCCTATTTGGGTTCTTTTTCTATGTAATACTTTCTGACATCCTTTTGGTTCTGGTAAACTCTTATCAGGATGTCTGCAAGAAAACCCATCAGTAAGAGCTGGACCCCCAGTATGACTAATAGCATCGAAAGCAGCAATAAGGGTCTGGTTCCTATCGAAGTATTGTAAAAAAACTTTAATATAATGAGATATCCGCCTATTGCTATGCCAGTTAGCGAGGACATTATACCAAGCCCTCCGAAGAAATGTATGGGTCTTGTTGAATATTTGTACCAGAATAATATGACGAGCAGATCCAGAAAACCTTTGATTATCCTTTTGAGATTATATTTTGTTTTTCCGAATTTCCTTGAGTGATGCTTCACTTTGATTTCCGTCACCTTGAAACCCCTCCAAAGAAGCAGTGCGGGAATATACCTGTGCATCTCTCCATAAAGATCAAGATCGTCGAAACATTCACGCTTGTAAGCCTTGAATGAGCATCCAGAGTCATGTATCTTCTCTCTTGTCAGTGACTTGCGCATTGAATTGGCTATTTTTGAGAATAATCTTTTTGTGATCGGATCGTTTCTCCGGAATCTCCACCCGCTGACAACATCATATCCCTGATTGATCTTATCGATGAATCTTGGTATGTCTTCAGGATCGTTCTGCAGGTCAGCATCCATCGCGATTACTATCTTTCCTGTGCTGTGCTTGAATCCTGCGTCCATCGCCGCAGTCTGTCCGAAATTTCTTCTGAATTTTATTATCTTCAGCCTTTCATCTTTTTCGTGTATCTCGGCCAGACGATTGTATGTCTGGTCTGTTGAGCCATCATCTACAAAAATGATCTCATAGTTTTTTCCTGTACCTTTCATAACTGAAGATATTTTATTATACAGTAACGTGACATTGTCACCTTCATCGAAGCAGGGTACTACGATGCTGACATCAGTTGTTTCAGACCTTGCGTTATTTTCAGTTGAATATTTTGTTTTGCTCTGTGACAAACTTAACACCTTGTTGATTATTTCCTTGTTGATTATTTTTGGGGGTTGCGGCCCGTTGCCAATACTGCCTCAGCAAAATCAGTTAGCCTGCCTTTTGCCACAAGCTTCCCCCTCTTCACAATCTCCCTATGCGGCCCGACATCAAACGCGACCACCGGTTTTCCGCAAGCTTGCGCTTCTGCAATATTCATATTAAAACCTTCCCAAAGGCTGCAGGTAACAAAGACGTCACACGCAGCATAATAATATGGCAATTCTTCATCGGGCGTGAATCCTGTGAAGATGGCATGCTTTCCGAATTGTGCGGCCTGTTCTTTAAGTTTTTTGCTATACGCGGGAAAGGTGTGCCTGCCACTGACAATGAGCCAGGCATTTGGTTCTTTTTTTTTGATTATTTCAAATGCTTTGAGTAGCATATGGACTCCTTTATGCGGCGATACGCGCCCGTTATAGAAAAATAAGGGATCTTTACTTGGAATGAGGCAGTTCTTTCGTATGCGCATCGGATCAAGCCCTGGGCGGAACCGTGCCGTGTCGATAGGGTCGTACACTACTTTACTCTTGATCCCTGTCTCATTTTTGAGCACGCCTTGCAGGTATTTTGAGATAGAGACCGCCTCATCGCAGTCCTTTATTGACCAGTTTGAGAGTCTGTTGAACATCCGCATGTATGCCCGTTCAGGCAATGTATTGAACGTCCACGGCGGAGCGACTCCATGATTGTGATACACAAAACGAGTTCCATACTTCTTTTTTGCATATGCAGCAAGAAGATTCATCGGATAAAAATGGCTGGTTACAACGTCGTAGTTCTTCAGCATCGAGCCATACCTGTGAATCTTGATGCTGTCAAGAAAGAATAGTAAGCGATATACTCTCGCAATCGTCGGATTTTTTGAAATTCCGAGTTTTATAACTTTCACTTTTGGTATGTGGATGTCACCTTCAAAGCAGAATACGCTCACCGTGTGTCCTTTCTTGAGAAGGTCTTTTGCATTGAGTTCCACTACGCGATCCATGCCTGAGAAGCGCGAGAATGTTGGTGTTAGAAGTGCGATTTTCATGAGCTCATTTTATCTCGTTCTTTCTGCCAAATTTCTTTTTTCTCCGTCGCCAAGAATGTGGCGATAGAGTTTGGTGATAGAGTTTCAGGTATGCTTGAAGGGTTGAATCCCAGTCGAATCGTTTGAGCGGCCTGCTTTCTGTCTTTTTTTCGTATACTTTTATGACCCCGTCTGCAATGGCGCGCGGATCTTTAGGAGAAACAAGTGCGTAGTTGCCGCTGATTATCTCAGGAATCGAACACACGTTGCTTGCCACGATTGGTTTTTGCAACGCAGCGCTTTCGGCGGTCGTGTACCCAAATCCCTCGGAGACAGATGGAATGATGATGCAGTCTGCCGCGACAATGTACGACCCGAGATCTTTGTACGGCACAGAATCGACGAGAACCACCCGCTCATCCGCGCCTTCCTGTTCAATGACTGCCCTGAGTTTTTCGTAGAGTTTGGGGTAGGCGCGAGTATTGCTGACCATCAGCATGAGAAGAACGTTCGGGATTTTCTTTGCGACAAAAGGGATCGCCTTGATCGCGTATTCGAATCCTTTGGATGGTCCAATCCTGCCCCAACTGAAGCAAACAAATTTGTTACGAAGATGATATTTTTCACGAATAGGGTCTCCATTGAATTTTTTAGGATTCCAAAAATCATAATCAAGGCCATTGTAGATTGTTATTGTCGCCTTTTCGTTAATCCCCAAACGAATCACGTCTTGTCGCGTGTGTTCAGAAACGCACGCGTAACGCGTAAACGGGAGGCCATAAATGCAACGCTCAAGAACATTGTGCACATACGATTTCAGAGGACTAAAACCCGCAACTTCCCGCCACTTGTTGACCCACACCTCATGAACAGTGAGAATGACTGGTTTTTGCCGCAACTTTCCTACAAGCCACGCCGGTGGCGCTCCATTAAAGGTTGTGGTCTGGATGATATCTGAATTTTTTGCTAGATTGAATATTTTTGGAATTGAAAAGAAGGAAAAGAGATACCTGCTGTCAAAACAGCGCACACGGTAGACGTTCACGCCATTAATTTGCTCGAATAACGCAGTCTTAGGAATGCGGTGAGTGATAAGATCCACGTGGTGGCCTTCCTTCACGAGGCGCTCAGTAAGGTTTTTGAACGCGATCTCCGCACCGCCGAGGTGAGGAACGTAGTTTTCAAGAACAAAAAGGAATCTCATGGTTTTTTGTGTCTGATGCTTTCTTCTCCACGCTTAAGCGCGAGTTTACGCACAAGCGCTTCAATTTGTTTCTGGTTTCTTTTGGACAGGCCGTAGGACTTGAAGAGAAGAACGGAGAAAACGAGAAACCCGCCGATGACGAAGAAGTCAACTGTACGTTGGATCTGCAGCTCTTGCATTATGCCGTACACGGTGCTTGGGAACGCCGCAAGAATAATGAATCCGATCCAGATCGCGAGCCACACGAACAACGCTTCTACGTCATAATTCTTGCGTTTGTAGTATACGAACGTCAAGTAAGACATGGTCAGTCCAAAGACGATTCCGATAATTTGTAATCCGATAAACATGTACAATCACTCCTTAGCATCACTCCTCAGCATCACTCTTTAGCGCGCAAGTTTCCACCACAGCATATTACTCACGATTTTTATGCCATCGAAGATGGTTGTTCCCTTGTATTTCTCCCGATAAATATTTTCAATCATAAGCTCTTTGTAACGGAGCTGATGGGCGCTCGCGTTGGCGATCATTTCTGATTCAACACTATAATCGCTCGCATTCCAACGAACTTTGCGATATGCATTCGCGCTCATGGCGCGAAATCCTGACTGGGTGTCTTTGAGGCTGATTCCGAACAGCGTTTCCGCGACGCTGTTGATGAAAGTATTGCCGAAGCGCATTATGAAAGGCATTTTTCGGTCGTATCTTCGCGAGCCGAAGACGATGTCGTGTGTTTTTAGTGCATTGGTAAATCTTAGGAGCTCTTTTGGATCGTGTTGCCCATCCGCATCCATCAGGATAAAGTGTGTTGCTCCTTGCCTTAGCGCAAAATCGCAGCCCGTACGCAGTGCGCATCCTTTTCCAAGATTAATGGCGTGCCTGAGCACGACAGCACCAGCATCTTCTGCCGCTTTGACGCAGCCCCCTTTATCCTGGGAACCATCGTCAACGACAATGATGTTTGAAAACCCCTGCGCTTTGATGCGCCTAATTACGTGGCCGATGTGTTTTTCTTCATTGAATGCCGGGATGATGATAAATGGATTCATGGTTGAACTTCTTCGGGCGTTGTAGATGTGTTGCGTTGCTTTGATTGGTTTATTCTTTGTTTTTTATGTTCTTGCTTTAAGTTGCAGCTCTGTCCGGAATTTCGCTTTCAGCGGCCGCTGCACCGCTATGATTGCTCCGTTCACCGTGAATATCTCCGGCGATATTGTCGCAGAGAGGATGTTTAACGACATGTTTATCGCGTCAGCTCGCAGGGTGGCAGCGGCACAATTCCAGACAGAGCCTTAAGTTGCGTTTGAGGCAGTTTGATTGACGGCGCTGCCGGCCTGTTCTTCTGCTGTCGGTTTTGGTTGATAATAAACAAGATTCTTGTTTTTTCCTTCCCAGTCGATTTTCCATGTGATGATGCGCCCTCCCGTGATTGCGCGGCGGTCGTCGAATCGGTCAAAGTAATCTAATCCGTGTCCTTCAAGGAAGAACAATCGTGTGAAGATGCTTGGGCCAATCGCCGGATGGGATAGAAGCGTTGCGTATCCATCATCACCTTGCGAAATGATGATGACTGCGAAATCAACAGTCTTTCCTGTGCCGGCGACAGTCTTCAGTCCGTCATTTGTCAGGTACACGAGAAGCTCTGGCTGTACCTCTTCTCTGGCGATGATGCGCAGAGATGGAGTTTTGTCCTCGCTAACATTGAGCTCCATGACCATCGTGCCGCCATTTCCTGTTCCTTGCTCACAGCGATAAGTGAAATTGCCGATCTTTTGGCAGCCATTGACGCCGGAAAAGTAACTCGGCCAAGGAGCGATCCACTGGTTGTCACCGGAGCTCTGGATCTCGTCATAGTATTGCTGTGCTTCGGCATCGCCTAACTTGTACTTCTCTTTGAGGAGCGCGACGCCTTTCTGCGGGTCTGTTCCACGAACTTCTTGGTACATGGAAGCGCGCGTGAAATTCCAGCTTCCAAAGTGCGCCCACACGCCCGATTTTGCTATCATGTCTTCGCTCGTAATGAAGAAATCTTCAGGAGGCTCGCAGTGTGAGTACTTGAGCACTTCCTCCGCTTGGTTGTTGGCGAGTCCTTCTTTTGTGAGCGCCTTTTTTGCGGCGGCTCTGTTCTGGCGCGTGATTTGGTCAAGTATGCTTATCGACCTTGGCGTGTCCTGCACTACTGCATTGAGTTTGTCGAATGCAGTGTTGCTTCCGCAGTCCAGCATGCGCAAAATTCCAACGCTTTGCCGCTCGTCAGCGGTAAGCATGAGTTTTCCAAGCCAGTGCAGGGGAGGATCTCCTTGGCTCGCTCCATCAAGCGTGACTCTTCGGTCGGCAAAGAACTTGAACCAGTGGCCGAAGTCCCACCAGGAGTTGATGATCGCGTCAGGCTTTGAATTTTCCCTGATCTTTGTCAGGACGCCGTCCCATGCTGCGTTCACGCTTGGGATGAAATTTCTGCCAATGTTGTACCCAACTTTTACTGGCGAGATGAGAAGCAATCCGATGACAATGCATAATATGGTTATTGTGATGATTCTTTTGAGGTGCATTTCTCTCGTAATCCATGCGCTTACCTGCCGGTAGATGAAACTGATGCCAACCCCAAACGCAGTTCCAAACGCCGGCACCATTAACAAGGTGAAGCGAATTCCTTTGAGTGCGGCGTAGGTTGTACCGATAAACCAGACTGTGAGAAGGATTGCGAGGGTCGTGTCGTATTCGTCTTTGGACTTTATGAGGATTAGAAGGGCGAGTGCTACTGGCAGGGCTAGCACGGCCATGAACGTGATCGGCTGCAGGCTCAGTCCGTAGTTGGAAACAAGAATCAGCGCGGTGGCAACAGCGACGGCAACAATGAGATAATCTTCTTTTCGCATCTCGCGGCGCACAATGGTAAAGGCAATCCCTAGTACAGCAAGCACAAAGAAGAGTTTTCCGCCAGCCTGCTCTACCACTGTTCCGAGCCCTGCAGGGTTGAATTCTGCAACTGTGACGAGCACATTTGGCCACAGGCTGTCGAGTGCTGCAACTTTTGAGACTGCAAAGCCGAAAGGGCCCAAGTACGTCAATTTAAAGAAGTCATAACCGCTGATAAAAGTGGTAAGCGCGAGTGATAGGAGTGTAATGATTCCAATGATCAGCACGTTTCGTTTCACATATTTGTTATGCTGAATTTTTCGCAGACTCTTGTGTTGTACAGCCACGCGCACTACAAGAAATAATGTATGTGTTACCAGTGCTAGGATGATAAAGTCAAATATGAACCACCAGCCAGTCCATGCAAAGTTGTAGGTCCCGAGCACGAATCCGCACAGGATGGCAAAAGTGAGCGTTTTTTTTGTTGTTTCTGCATTGAGCGCCTTAACGAGGAAATAGATGATGACGATGGGAAATACGACATTATAGACGTCTGTATCAGAGCCTAATGAGCGAGAGAGAAATATAGGATTTACGCTAACAATAATTGATGTGGCGAGCCCGCCGATATTTCCGCCAAGCTGCTGCCCTAAAAGGAACGCAAAGATTGCCGCGATGATTGCAAAGAAAAGTGGGACGTAGAAAGATGCTTGGATGATCGTCATGTTTTGGTTGAACGCGTGCAGCACCTTGTACATGTACGTGATCGCGTAGGGGTGCAACGTAAGTTCAACGTCTTTAATAGGAACCGTTGGCCGCAGTGGCGCAGTACGATAATTGTCATTATAGCAGACGTCGCCCTCGATTTCGTCGCAAGGCAGACCTGTCTTCATGATCTTGCGTGTTTCCCGCAGCCAGTAATAGGAATCGATATCACCCAGATATGTGTAGCGGGCCCCTCCAGAATCGTATTGCAGCGTGGCTTTGAATTGCTGCGAGTTCGCGGCGACCTGCTTTTCGATGTTCACTTTGTTTTGTGCAAGGAATTTCTGGAACTCTGCACCAACGAGAGCATTGAGATTCTGTTCAGGAAGATTTGGGTATTGTGCTCGGATCTGTCCGGCAATCTGTCCTTGAAAGTAATTATAGACAGAGCTTCGTGCCCAGTCATCGGTGATGGGAAGCGTGTTTGGCTGGATACGTATAAAGATTGTAAGAATGACCGGAATGAGGATCAGCAGAATTGTTGCATACTTTTTTGCGAGGCCGCTCAGGTCACCAAAATCGAATGAAATTTCGTCCTCGTCTTTCTGCTCTCTGTGCGAGTGAGCAGACGTGGCTTTTTCTTTCGAAGAGAAGAAGTTCTTTATCTTGCCGAAATCTATGGAGATTTCATCTTCGTCTGCCCGTGGTTGTTGCTCTTTCTCATGTTTATTCTCATGTTCATGTAATTCGTGAGGTTTATGATGAGCGCCAGACTTTTCATTGGGAGATACACGCGAAACACTTTCAGAATGTGCAGTATGTGCAGTAGAATGTGCATTGCTGCGTTCACTCGCACGTTCACTCGCATCATCGCGCTTGAACCACTTCTTTATTGCTGAGAAGTCGATATCATCATCTTCGTGTTTTTTTTGTTCTTCGTCCATCACGGTCACTGTTATCTCCAGAGCCGCCAGAACGCCCGTGGCTTATAAACGTTTTGTTCGAAAGATCGTTCTCCACAAAAGCGCAAGCCTTGGTTCAGCAAACAATGCTTTAAAGATGATTTTTGACGGATTATCCCGGTCGTGTTCTGCTAAGAGTCGTTGAAGTTTTGGTTCAGCAAGAAGCGAAACAATGTAATTGTAATCCTGATCAGTGAATTTATTCAGAGCATTCCGGATGAAAAGTCCCATGCGAAGTTCCCGATCTATTGGTTTAAGAAGGCATTTGTATGATTTGTTTTCGATAATGCTTGCTGCAAGCGCTTGTGCCGCAAGCATTCCTGGAATGATCCCTCCTCCCGTGGTAGCCTTTACGTGGGTTGCGGCATCGCCAACAAGATACGTGTTTTTTTCCTGAATTTTGATGTTTGGATTATACAAGGGAATAAGTCCTCCCTGCATCTCTACAATCGTCCCTGCACCAAATTTTTTCATGAAAAGATCGAAGTAGTGCCGCGAGTCCTGTTCTGCAGCAAGGCCTATTCTTATGTGATTGCCGGATTCGGGAACTGCCCAGCCGAAGAAGTTGGGAAAATTATCGCCGAAATAAACGTTATACACATCCCGCTCAACAGGCATCTCCACGAGTGCTTGGACTCCGAACCAGAATCGTTGCTTAAGCACGCCGATGGATTTTGCAACGGTAGATGTAGGCCCGTCTGCTCCGATGAGAAGGTCATAAGTGTGGTCTGTTGTTTCATTGTGGTGCCGCACAGCAATGGTAGATGTGGAATCCGTTTCTTTATGATGATGTTCGATTCGTGTGACGCGGTGCGCCACGTGGATCGTTGCACCGGCATCAACAGCACGGTTTATGAGATATTGGTCAAGTTTTGCACGATCATAAACGAGATCATTCACGTTGATGTCTGCCCTTGACCCGTTTGGCGCAAATGCGCGCACCTTGGAAAGCTTGTTCATGAAGAATTCGGATTTCACTGGCAGGATTTTTTCAAATGAGGGAGTCACGATGCCCGTGCACTGGACAGGACAGCCTATGGTCTTGTGTTCTTCAAAGATATCGGCATCGTACCCCGCTTTTGCTAGTAGATAGGCGCATTGCGCTCCAGCGGGTCCTGCTCCAACAATTGCCACACGAGTCATGTGAAGTATTCTAACACCAGATTTTCAGTTGGGTCTAATACTGTATAATACTGTATAATATCCACAGTTCTAATAATTGTATTTAACAGCGCCGCCACCGACCTGCGAGCTTGCGCAAAACACAACGCAGCTCATATTCTGGCCTCATTGGCTCTGTCCCGAATCTCGCTTACGCTCGGCCGCTGCACCGCTCGCTGTGGACGTACAGGCAATATACGGGCAGTGCAATCAAATGATTTGCTGGTTCTTTTGTATTTGTTTAGCAGACTATTTAGCGGCGCCGCCACGGACGCTCGATAAGGGAGTGCCTCCCTTATCAACCCACATCAAGGCAGGCATGAAGCCTGCCGAATAACGACACGACGCTCGCCATTTCCAGTCTTATTTACTTGATGTTACCTTGTTTTTTGTGACATATTTACTTGATGTTACCTTGTTTTTTGTGACAAATCATTCCTGCGCCGCCAGACACCCTTCAGCGTAGATTTACGCTGCAGGGTTGCCAGATGTCCCAGGAATAATCGTGAGAGAGCCAAACGCTTCTCATCACACTGACAAGCAAGACGTTCACACATCAAACGGTGGCGTTCGCTCGCAGGTCGGTGGCGGCGCCGCTAACAAATATGAACCTTGTGCTGTTTGTTTCAGCTCGCAGGGTTGCAGCGGCACATTCGGGACAGAGTCGGCTTCATTGTTTAGCTTAAACATAGTGAGCGAGCATCGTGGAGACGGCGCGTGGGAGCAGATAAATAAACGTTTTTATTAAAAAATTCCTCGTCATAGGAAACCCGGCCTCTCCCAAGGCAGGTTTCCATCTCTGTGTTTTACTATGCGCTGGTGCAGCAGCGCTGCAAGCGAGATTCGTAACAGAACAAACAGAAAAGGAACATTTAAATACCAGTCGTTACTCGCCGATAGTGAACGAAAGTTATTGTGGCAACCTGTATTAGTCCAATAAATCAGAAAACTGTATGAAGGCATTAAAAATGGCATTAAAAATTAGTCTTGAAGATACCACTAAAAGCCGGTTTAGTAAGATCCCGCGGTCAACCACACAAGCACTTTCTTTTGCCGCGTTTGTTTTTGCTGCTGCTGCAACACTGCCCGCACTCGCGAATCCTGGCGACCCTGCCCGAGCTGAAAGCAGCCTAAGTGTCCGTGAACGCCAAGCCCGTGATGCTGGACGACGCTCGCTTCAGGAAAACAATCTGCTCACGCTGCATGGCACCTCTTCACAAGATGGTTTTACTGATTTTTACGGTCATTCAGCAACCGCCTTCTCAGAAAAGATTGTTCTTAGCAATGGCAAGTATCACATGCCGATCGGTCTTGGTTCAGGCGATTACAAACAAAGTTGGCGTTTTTCAAAATACGCAGCGTTTTGTGAAGCTCTTGAGAAGCGCGATCAAAATGAATGCGGAGCATTTGTGGCCTACAATGTTAAACATAATTCTCTTCGCGGCGTCAAGGGGCAAGCAAGCTCAGTCGAACTTGACCCTGCACGCATTCTAGTGCTGCATCGAGAGGTTGTTGATGAGGGCCGAGGAAAGATGGCATCGAGACCGACGACAAAAAAGGATCCTTCACTTGGCATTTGGGACGTTCTCTACGATGTGACGCAGAATAGAAAAGACAAGAACGGAAGAGACGCAACCGCGTTTCTGTCAACCTCCGATGAATATTTCTTGTTAAAGTCAGACAATGGTGAGCGCAAGTTTGCTCACGTCTACTTCCGCAAGGGTGACGAGCTTGTCGCGTTTTTGGCTGATTATGCTGGCGCATTCAATAAGACGCGTCCGCAACCTGCATCCGTTCCAACACCTCCAGCACCCTCTGTTCCTCCTGTACACATTCCTCCTGCACAAGTTCCGGTGCCGCCTGCGTCAACTGTTTCGCCGACAGCTGTCCCTCGACCAGTTCCTCCGGAATCAGATCCGCGGCCCCCGAAAAAGAAGGACTTGTTTCGACCAGTGGAGAGCCTGACTGCGGGTTTAACTCACACACGGACAAACTACTACGATGGCGATGATGTTGTTTCGATGAAGGATTCTGCGCTTGAGGCTTCTGTAAAGTTCCAGATGCGCAAACCACAATGGAGTGCATTTCTGCGCGGGCGTATTACTGGCAGTGCCACACTTTCTGGGCACATCGGTTATCAGAATAAGACCATCGGAGAGTACCGGCGATTCAAGGGTGCTACAGACGTTACGGCGGCGCTTCCTTTTGGGAAAGGTCAGATCATTGAGTTTGGTCCGTACGTCAGTCAGACAACGCGCTACGTGAAATTCAACCTTGGCGAAGTTCAACGCGAAGAAGAAACGGTGAACTATGGATTACTTCTGCGAGGA
>JACQXV010000258.1 GCA_016208715.1 Candidatus Woesearchaeota archaeon
GGGGACGAGGGGGGAAGGCTGCGAAGCTTTCAGGCAGCACTAGAAATCGGGACAGTCCACAGCGACATTGCACTTTTCTACTGCAAGAAGTGCAACGCCGAAACTCCCTTTGGCGTGTGTGACCGCTGTGATCAGAAAGCAGAACGCAGATACGAATGCAGATCGTGCGGACAATTACCCACACCTACCTGTCCTAAGCATGGCGAGCTCCCCCTTTTTGTCAGTAGATCCATTGACATTTCCCGCGTCTTCAGGAACGCCGTCAAAAAAATCGACTTGCAAAACGTGCCAGACCTTGTAAAAGGGGTCAGAGGAACAAGCAACAAAGAACACCTCGCTGAACACCTCTCCAAAGGAATCTTGCGCGCAAAGCACCGACTGCGCGTCAACAAAGAAGGGACAATCCGATATGACTGCTCAGAGCTTCCCATCACCCACTTTAAGCCCTGTGAAGTACGAACAAGCATCGAAAAACTCAAACAATTAGGGTATATTCGCGATATCCGTGGGAACGACCTCGAATCGCCGGAACAAATCCTTGAACTATGCCCCCAGGACATCATCATTCCCTGCTGTCCCGACTCACCCGACGAACCATGTGACGAAATCCTCTACCGGACAACGAAATTCATCGATGAACTTCTCGTGAAACTATACGGAATGCAACCGTACTATAACCTCTCAAGCAAAGATGACCTTGTCGGACAACTCGTCGTCGGGCTCGCGCCACACACGAGCGCAGGAAGCCTCGGACGGGTCATCGGTTTCTCGGAAACTCAAGGATTCTTCGCGCATCCACTATTTCATGCTGCCATGAGGCGCGATTGCGACGGGGACGAAGCCTGTATCTTTCTACTCCTCGACGCATTCCTCAATTTTTCACGTAAATACTTACCCGAAAGCAGAGGATCGACAATGGACGCCCCGCTCGTCCTTACGAGCACGCTCATTCCAGCAGAGGTTGACGACATGGCATTCGATATCGACAGATGTTTCTCATATCCGCTCGCGCTCTACGCGGCGGCGCTCGAGTACAAAATGCCTTGGGAAGTCAAACTCAACACAATCAAAGATGAACTCGAAAAACCGACCCAGTATGAAGGCACGGGATTCACTCATGACACCACCAACTTCAACGCAGGAGTCCTGTGCAGTGCATACAAAACCCTCCCCAGCATGCAAGAAAAGCTTCTTTCTCAAATGGACATCGCAAAGAAAATTCGCGCCGTCGATGAAGTAGACGTCGCGCAGCTCGTTATCGAGAAACACTTCATCAGAGACATCAAAGGGAACCTGCGAAAATTCTCTCAGCAAGAATTCCGCTGTGTCACCTGCAACACCAAATTTCGACGACCGCCATTACGAGGAACGTGCACGGCATGCGGAGGCAACATAATTTTTACGATCAGCGAAGGGAGCATCATCAAGTATCTCGAGCCAAGCCAAAGCCTCGCGAGCCACTACAACCTAACTTCCTACCTCAAACAGACCCTTGAGATCGTACGCCGCCACATCGAAGGAGTCTTTGGAAGAGAAAAAGAAAAGCAGGCAGGGCTCGGGGCGTGGTTCGGCTAATCGAGACAAATCAATACTTAAAGGTTATGACAGTATTGACTCCTTAACCATCTTCACGGAGTGCTTGGAACCGCAGGCGTTACAACGCAAGAAACTTAATTCACCTTCTTTTATAATCTTCGTATCGGGCTTTCCACATGAAGGACATAGCACAAACTCAGTCGCATACTTGCGAATCTTCTCATTAATGCGCGAAGCAGGAACTTTTGCACCCAGAAGCAACTGATTTCTTGTCAACTTTCCCGGAGTTGCAAGCTCTTTGAGAACGTACTTAAGCAGATGCTCGGGATTTCTTCCAAGTGTGTCAGCAATCTGGTGAAAATTACTAATGACTGTTTTATTTCCTTGCAAGTGCCCCGTCACCTTTGGAACCTCAAAGCGTTCGATATTAAGCACCGATTCTGGAAGTTCCTCGCGGGCTTTCTTGAGCATTTCTTCATAATCCATACTATCCGAAATCTGCAACCCTATTTAAAGGTTTGCCGCTCAGGGGGGATATGTCCTGAATATGCTGCTGTCACCATTGTTTGAGCTATGTTCAAACCTACGAACGTAAGCGAGTATGTGTGACCTGTAGTGGTCACGTGTGACCCGCGGTGGTTGCGAGCTTTTGACAAAACTCGAGATTCCCAAGTACGTGGAAAGCTTAGACGAACTTCGCCTTAAGCTTAACGACCAGCACAATTTCCGCCACCGCCTTATTGCGAGGGATGAAAGTTAATTCATCGACGCCGACAAGGGGGATGCCCCGCACGGCTTTCGCCCCCTGCACGA
>JACQXV010000234.1 GCA_016208715.1 Candidatus Woesearchaeota archaeon
AGGAGAAGGACAGGGACGAGCTTGAGGCGGAACATTACCGTCAGATAGGGCAGCTCAAGGTAGAGCTTGAGTGGCTCAAAAAAAAATCTCGGATACTCGGCTAAGGAGATGAGGGGATTGATCGAGTCATGTTATTCGGAGATACCGATATACAGGCAGTGCGAGCTTTTAGGACTGTCGCGGTCGGGCTATTATTACCAGTCACAGGGGGAAAGCCCGTTGAATGAGCGCCTGATGAACCTTCTCGACGAGCAGTATACGAAGATGCCCTTCTACGGAGTCGAGAAGATGACGGAATGGCTCAGAAGGCAGGGCTTCCCGGTCAATCCGAAGCGTATAAGGCGTCTTCTGAGGCTTATGGGGCTTGAGGCCATATATCCCAAGAAGCGGCTGAGCATTCCGGCAGAGGGGCATAAGAAATATCCGTATCTTTTAAGAGGGTTGACTATAGAGCGGCCCGACCAGGTCTGGTGCGCCGACATCACATATATAAGGATGCTTCACGGGTTTGTCTATCTCGTGGCCGTTATGGACTGGTACAGCCGGTATGTGCTGGCATGGGAACTGAGCAACTCGCTGGACAAGCAGTTCTGTCTCGATACACTGGGGCGGGCGCTGTTGATCTCGCAGCCTGAGATATTCAATAGCGACCAGGGGTCGCAGTTTACGAGCACTGAGTTTACCGGAAAGCTTGAGATCGCCGGAGTGAGAATCAGCATGGACGGCAGGGGCCGGGTCTTCGACAACATCTTTATCGAGCGCCTTTGGAGGTCTGTGAAACAGGAAGAGGTGTATACGAAAAGTTACGAAACCGTCAGGGACGCCCGTGACGGCCTTGCGGGGTATTTCCGGCTTTACAATACCGAGCGGCTTCATGAGTCTTTGGGCTACAGGACGCCCCATGAGGTATACTTCGGGGCAAGTAGAAACGAAAACGGACAGGCTGGATTAATCCACCTTAAAGAAGCCTGTTTTTTGTCTTGACAATGGGGAGGGGTTTACTCGCCATGGCACAACAACGCTATTTGCAGCATTAAATATGCTCGATGGCACTGTGATTGGAGATTGCATGCCACGTCACAGACATCAGGAATTTATCAGGTTTCTACAAACTATCGACACGAAAACTCCGCTCGATTTAGATCTCCATCTGATTGTAGACAACTATGGAACACACAAACATCCACGGGTTCAAAGATGGCTCAAACGTCACCCCCGTTTCCACTTGCATTTTATTCCTACTTCCAGTTCCTGGCTGAATCTGGTAGAACGATGGTTTTCGGATATCTCGACAAAAAGAATTCGTCGTGGCTCATTCAAAAATGTTAAAGAACTGATTATGGTTATTAAAAAATATATCGAAGCTCATAATCAAAATCCGAAAGTGTTCGTCTGGACAGCTTCAGTTGAAAGCATTATGAGAAAAATTTCAAATGTAAAGATCTGTTAGAGACAGGACACTAGTGTGGTGTCTCTTAAATAACTTGACATTTAAACAATTCTTTTATTATAATTCCTGTGAATGAAGATAGCAGAACG
>JACQXV010000021.1 GCA_016208715.1 Candidatus Woesearchaeota archaeon
ACTACAGTTCGTGTTCTTCAATTCATTTTTTCGCCAAAAGCTCACAACCACCACCCTACTTCTTTGGAGGTTTTGGCCGCTCAAAATGTCGAGCACAGCGCGCTTCATACTCCACTTTGGATGAATCGGACTTCTTTGACCCAACAAGGATGGTTGGACTATCATACGGCGCCAGTTTGCCATCAATCAGCCGCTGCGTATAGTCGGCCTCAGCATCGCAGTTGATCGTCTTTCGCGAACGATATTTTTTCACTTGATAAACACAGCGCGCGCGCAGTGTTTGCGTTACTGCGTAAACCATCAAATCACCGATGTGCCGTTGTGAGTTGCGAAAATGAAACGGCTCCCCACGAAAATCAAGATTGATTCCGCTTGCAATAACTTTGCGCCCCTGCGCTATCTGCTCAAGGCAGAAGTCGATAATCTTGTCGTCCAAGAACTGGACTTCAGCTATCCCGACCACTTCGACAGATGGAACGAGGTGCTTGTAGATATCGCGAGTCTCCACTACAGAGATTGCCGAAAACTCTGAACGGTTGTGCGAACTGGCCGTTGAAACACTGTAGCAACCATCAATCACTGGCTTGAATATACGCACTTTCTTTCTTGCCTTCTGCTCATTGTGAATGCGGCGCAGCATTTCCTCTGTCTTTCCGCAGGACATGCTGCCGGTAATCAGTTCAAGTATCGACATGATAAATCTTCTCCATCACCGCAACTCCTTTTTCTAAAAATGATATGACAGCGACAAGTCAGCTCGTGGCGCAAGCACCGGTGCATCGTATCGCTTTGTATCAAACTTAACGAGTTCATTTTTAGGAGGATCCACCCAAATCGAAACATATCCAATCGAAAGTGCTCCGTTAACATTCAGCTGGAGGCCTTTGGTCATTCTCCATTCGAGCCCAAGCAACGGGTGCCCTTCAAGAGCAAAACCTGTGTAGGCCGTTGTGGCGACGACACGATATTCAGGAAATTGTTTAGGCGCTGCTGCCAGTTTGCTTTCACCGGGAGTGAGATACCACGCCCCAACACCCAGACCGCTAACAAAACGCACGCCATCATTGTGTGTTGAAGCCAGCGTCCACCTAAAATCGCTTTGCCAGCCCAGGATGTTGCCGCTCTCTTCGTGAGTAAGCTCAACAGGCCCTATATTAAACTCTTTCCCTGCATAGGTTGCTTTTCCTTCACCCTCAAACTGATACGTTCGCTCGCCCGGTGTAATGGAATACATCAGCCGGTGCTGCATCGTCGTTCTCTCGCTGAGCCGGTACGAGAAACCCAACCCAAACATCCAGAAATTTCGCCCAAGCGTGACGTCCCCGACGCGCGGTACGTATTTACGAACTTGGTCGCCATATATTTCTCCCGCCCTCTTTGCAAAAAAACGAAGTGGTGAATTTATATAATCAAAATGCACATGCAAGCCCCAACGGTACTGCCTCCAAGATGCTGATCCACCCGCTTCTTCATTCGGCGTGGCGGGACACGGAATTACAGAAGCAGCCCTAGAAGTGGCCGAAGCGAATGATTGGTTTCTTGGCGATGGCTCTGGCGATTTCGGTTTTTCACCCGTCACATCTGATACTACATCTGATAAACGGCTTGTGCTCAAAATTGGCGGTCCTTGCGTCTCGTCAGCCTGTGCTGTTCGCGACGTTAGCGAGAGCGCAGACGCCATGAGTAACGCCATCACCCCTGCTCCCTTTTTTACGACTCCGTTAATTACGAATCCGTTAATTGAACCAGAATTTAATCGGTTTAATCCTGTATCGCGATGTGTTTTTTCTCGGCGTAAAGGCGTGCTTTGAGACACCTTTTTCTCCAAGGTTTCCATGGTATCAACCCTCCGCGTCCAACATCGCGGTCACGATTCACAACCTTTACATATCCTAAAAATCTGTCGCAGGCGTTCTACTCCGCACTTTAGTGCTGAGTTTGAACGGACGCCTGCATGTATAGACTGATTTGTCAGAAACCTTTGGTTTCTGAGCATGCTCAGAAATGCTTTGCATTTCTGACATTTAGGATGCCAAAAATGTCGCCCTAAAGGACGGGGTTTCAAACCCCGCACAAAAATGTTTGGCGACATTTTTGTGCATAATACAAAATTTACAATAATGCAAAATTGTTACAATTCAAGTAACAAGGATGAAACAGGCCCATTCACCTTTGTTCACAACCCCAGTTGGTACAATTCCCATTTCCGTCCTAAAAAATGCTCTTTATAATGCTTCTTGTTCCAATTTCTAAAATCAACATCCGCGTGCCTAAAAACACTACATTCCCAGAGAGTACAAAATTCTTACGAATTTTCGGCAAAACAACAAACGAGTAATGCACAAAGACGACAGTATGACCTCCTCCGACGCCCTAAAGGGCGGGGGCTTAAACCCTCAGCTCGCTACGCTCGCTCTAAAATTTGGAAAAGTTCATAACTGCTGGCATTTTCGCATGAAGAAACATCAAAAGTAAGGAGGATCCCATAATGGCTCAAGAAATTATTATCCCACAAACGCGAATGATTAAAGCAAGGCTCTTTGAAGCATTGCAAGTGAATGGTATAGAAACGGCACTTGCTGCTTGCATTGAAGCAAAACACTATCCACTCTATATGCCTCAAGTTGTTGATGCTCGTATTGGTGCAGCAAAAGATTCTCCACTTTTCCAAAACTGGTGGACGACACCAAGTGTTCGTGTGACTGGAAAATCGAAAGGTGGAAAAGCTGTTGTTGTATATGGACACAATCCTAATTATTTCTCTGATCCAGCGAATATCAAAAAAGCTCGAGAAGAAGGTTTGCGTTATGGTGCGGGAATCATGCCAGTACCTGATTTCTATGCCTTGCTTGATCGTGAAGATGGTAAAACTGTTTTTGTTGTTGATTATGACAAGTTACGTGCCGCAGAATCTGATCTGGTCTCTGTGAGTGATGCTCTCGAGCATCCGCAAACCATCCCGTTCTTGGGTGGAAGAGAGCGTGCTGAGCAGTATCTTGCAAAACACGTACAAGTGTATGGTTCAAGAATTGGGATCTGGCACTCGGATGATTTAGACGAGAAACCTCGTGGGCGTCTCTTGTTCCTTGGCTATGGCGAGGGCGATGGCCTCATTGGCGACTACCTCGATGACAGTGGGTGCTTTGTTGGGGTGTGGGCGGCGGAGGCGCGAGAGTGTGGTCTGGTGCGCGAAGCGCCGCGCAAAAATGCAGCAAGTGTATATAGTGTAAATGCGCGAACTGGTCCAACAATGGATGAATTGCTTACCGATGCAAAAGTTTTTGTTGCGCCTGCAGCATGGGCAGCTTTTGAAAAAAAAGTAAAAGCAAGATATCAGTAATTTTTTCAGTTACTTTTTTATATGTCAGCATACCATCAATCTATGATTGGTGGATGGTGGTGTGCTGAGTGTGCTCAAAAGGAGGCAGGGGTGAGCGGAGCGAACATGCCACCAGTCTATTTGCTGGTGGTCCCCTGCCGTTTTTGACACTTCTTTTTTCTTGATGTTGTTTGTCCCAAGCAGATATTCCGTTTCTCGACGAAATGATCTTTTGCTTTGACCGATGTTTAACAATACATCATGTTTATCGCTTCAATTCGCAGGATGGCAGCGGCACATTCAGGACAGACTCACAACGATGAAGCGCTATCACCCGTACGGGAAACAGAACTCGCTACAGAACAATATGGCTCCTATCTTGGCTCCGAGCTGTATGGTTATATCTGTGTGGTTATTGCGTGTGATGATAAGATGGGCCTACAATTCACGACGGAAATCCTTCACGTAAACAACCCAGTCACAACCGGGTTCCGTCAAGCGATGGACCCTCCCCCAGAACGGCTGCAATCCAATCAGCACAGGAAAGAAAATTTCATATATCTTACTTGAACGAACAAAATAGCTACGATTAAAATCAAACACAAGCCGCTTCTTGCCATCACAGCCATATAATTCACGCGCTTGATTCTCGAACTCTTCTAGTTTACGCGCAACATGCGGAGGATAATCAACAACTGTTGACACGAGTCCTCTTCCAGCGTCATCCTTCTGATGAAAAGATTGCAGCAGATGCTCCGCCACGTTAGGAGAAATATATTTTCCAGTATCGGCAATGTTGTCACGGTTTTTGCGAACACACAATCCAACTTCACCGTATCTCTGTTTATACTTCGCAAAACGCGAAAGCGTCTCTTCAACATAATTCACAATCGCATCAACCGACGGTCCCGTTGAGTTATCCGTTGAGTCGTTATTCCTGCTATGTTCAAAAAAAACTTCAAGAATTCTACCGCGGCGCGCGTGCAGATTATCTTCTGCAACACCAATTTCACCTTCTTCTGCAATGCCACTTTCAGTTCTCTGCACTTCATTCCCAAGCGTTTTTACTTCGATTCCTGGCTCTCCTTGACCATTTGTGCCACCATTGCCGGCTGGATGATCAGAATAACAGAACAATACTGGCCTGTTTCGAGCGCTTGAACGCATCGGAGGAACGAATTCCATTTCTTCAACATCAACACGCTGGTCGATGCCACCGTGTGCTATACTCGGGTCTTTTGTCATTTACACCAACTCTTCACTACCAGCAATTACTGCTGTAAGCCATACTACTGTAAGCCATAATGCTATAAGCAATACTGCTATAAGCCTATTCTGCTACCAACAGCAGCGGTAACCCCACAGACCATATAATAAATGTTTCGCGTCAAAATTACAGAAAACGAAAAAAAGAAACAAACTATTTTCAGTCAGAATGGAATTTTGGCAGTTTTTTCCTGGTTTTGAGAAACAACAGTGGAAACCGGCACAGTAATACCCAAGCACACTACCGCCCATCTACGCGCATCAATTCGGCTTCCAAGAAGTTAACGGCCTTTGCAACCGAAGGTGAATCGAATCGAATCGCTTCCCTTAGTGTGCGCAAGAGAGTCTTCACGCGTGCTAAAACTATAGAACACTTTTGAAAAAGGAACATCGATCGCATCAGCAAAACCAGATTCGCGCATCACTGCGGCGTAATCGTCACCGTATCCTTCAATAAAATAATACGCCGTCTTGGTTCCTGCCGGCTGAACACCACTTTGAACAACACACCCTTCCAAAAAATCGCGCACGCAATTAAATCCTTTCTTACTCTGAACACCGGCCCCAAAATTGTTAATCAATGCTTCATCGATCGTCTCTGTTACACGCGCACCGGTTACACCTGCGCCTCTTTCATGCAGGCCGTGCACCGGATAATATGAGACGCGCTGCGCGGGTGCGTAACCCCACAAGTCAAGCCACGTTCGAAAGTTGTCGATCACCATGGCCGCTTCTTTCTCGTCAATCTCGTACGTGACGTCCATCGTATGCGAGGCAGTCAGCTCTTCAAGATTTGGGTCATCTTCGCACAACTCCTCGCAGTAATCGCCGATCGATAATATCGTCTCACCTTTCCCATCCCGCAATGCCATCTCCCGTCGGCCCGACTTCCCAAGACGCAGCGTCGGTGCAGCGAATGATGGCCCGCAATGCCAGTCCCAGACGTAAATACTGCCATTATGCGAAAGAACGTCATGTAATGCACCGAAGAGCGCGTACGGATCAGTATTGTGAATGAGGGACGCTCCTGCTATGATTACATCGACCCTTCCTTCATAGCGCCGCAATTCTTCACTTTTGCGCAGCTCGCCAATGTTCCCCTGGATCCTGACTATCTCTTTGATAAATTCGTCATACGATTTGAGTCTCTGAGTCGTATGGTCAAGTGCGCGCGGCTGGAGATCATATAAAATCACCCTCGCGCGATTGGTGTAGTTGGGAGGCAGAATTCCCTTCTCTCGCATCTGCTTGAGGCTTTCAAAAACCGCTACCGACGTGTTGCCAGTACCGGGACCAACGTCAAGTATCGTGTAAGGCGATGGTGATTGTCGACGGAAGAAATCAGCAAACTGGTAGCGCAGGCAATTCGCAAGAAGTTTGTTCGCCTTGGCAGGAATGTTCGTCGATGACTCAATCACTCCCTCTAACTGGTCATAGCTTTCCAGTGCTTTCCATTCATCATTGTATGACTCAGTGCCGATCGTGCAGAGTGCATCAAGCACAAGCCTGTCGCGCAGTTTACGATGGTCACCATACAAGAAGATATTTTGTATTTCTGGAAATCCTTCAAACACGCCTCGCCGAAGCAACTTACGGCTCAACTTTGGAATGTTCACCCAGTTTGGCAAAAAACGACGCGTCACGCGAGTCAATGTCCCAACCCTGTTCAATGGGTAGGGCATATCACGCCACGGGTGAAGATCGTCGCGGTATTCATCATTAATGCTTCCGTGACCAACGGGTTGTTTCATGAGTTCACGATAAATGATATTTCGTGCTCGCTCTTGCCGCTGTCGCTCTTGTAAGACGACATTATCTTCAGCTACAGCATCGATCATCTGTTCAACCACCATCAAAACGGCAAAATTAACGATAAAAGCAAATTAACGATAAAAATAACAGTATTTGTTTAGCAGCGCCGCCACAGACCTGCGAGCTGAGGTTTTTGCATCATCTTGCACTATTGTTTCTCACACGATTCTTGGTTCGTTAAGCGGCTTAACGTCCACAGTGACTTACACTGCGAGTGTCGTGGCCGCGCCACCAAGTGGTCTGCTAAACAAATACAAAAATCCCACCCAGCAACCTAGCTCAACAGCATTATCTCCTCTTGCTCTCGTAGCCCTTGATGGCGGACTCAACCAGCTTATGATACTGCATATCAATCGGGCACAACCTGCTTATTGCGAGGGTGTTCTTATAGTTGCCATCTATGAATTGACAGTCAAACCCAACGCCAGATAGCCAAGAACGGAATTGCTGTTTATTAAGGATTCCTGATTCAATGACGAGAAGAACGTCCCCTTTCTTGAATGGACCTTGATCCCTCATCAAGACATACGAAAACTGCAAACCCTCGTCCGTCGGATTAATGAGGAGCGTCGTGCTTCCGTCTGCCACCGTGATCGCTTCGCTGCTGATGCTGTACTCTCCTTCAAGCCCACTACTCAAAAACTTCAGTGAATCCTGGCTAGCATAGTAATTCATACTTTTTTCCAGGTCTCCTTCAGTGACGAGAATATCCGGCAAGAAGCTCCCTGATAACAATGCGGGTGCATCGCCACTGAATGAAACACCAAAACGTTTCTCATGGCGTCTTGCAAACATCTCGTGCAACCGTTGGTAGCAGTACCAGCGATTCATCATGTTGAAGGGAGTTCCTCCCCCCAAGAAGAACACCATCTGCGTGTTGATGTCTATATCGCGTTC
Source organism: Candidatus Woesearchaeota archaeon (assembly GCA_016208715.1). Lineage (GTDB taxonomy): Archaea > Nanobdellota > Nanobdellia > Woesearchaeales > UBA11576 > JACQX01. The sequence continues at coordinate 7,295 of JACQXV010000021.1, forward strand.
AAGATCCTCATACGTGATCTTCTCAATGTCGCGATTCAGAATGGGAGGAAAGTGAATGCCTGCTTCGTGGACGTTCAATGCTGCGCGATTGCGCATATAGCGGCTATTGTCGATCAGCACTAATGACACATCGATACCTGCGAGTTCAAAGTACTCGACGAGCTTGAGCTCTTTGCGTGCATCGCCGCACCCTCCACCTACAAGAACAATGCGTTCCTCAACAATGCGCTCCTCAAGTCTCTGTTGGCCTTGATCATTCGACCTTCGCACAAATTTATCATAAAGTTTCGCGTCAATGCCCTGATTTACAAGAGCTAGGAATCGCTGAACTGCATCAGGGTGTTCGTATAGCTTACGTTGATACTCACGCAAATCCCAAACGCCTCCGGGCCTTATCCCAAATTGCTTCTCGTACGATTCTTGTAATTCTGGAGGGCACGGTGCTGGACCTTTCTTTATCAGCTTGTCGAAGGCGCTTTTCCAGGACCGATCGTAATTCACAAGCGACCCAATCTCACGCAAGATCGTGCCAACAAACTCCTGCTCTTCATCATCAGCAGTGCCGAGCATGAATCCACTATACGCCTTAATGAATGGCAGCAGGCGGGAACTATCATCGATCTCGCGAAACAATCTGATTGTCGTTAGAAATCGTGTTGCCACCTCTTGCCCCCGCTTTACGGTGATCGCATTGTGCTGTTCGATCGTAAAGGCGGCGGCGTCTGCGAGATGCTCATTTAGGTCGCGCGCAGCAGCTTCTTCGCGTTCGAGCATGCGTGTCGTGTGCACTCCTGTTGTCTCGCCGGCCTCGCGCGCGGGATATGCCTTATGCTCGGCGAGTGATCGCATCTGTTCTGAAATGCGTGTCATCGCATGACGAACTGAAATCGGAGTATAGTCACTTGAGAACGCGTCTACGTACTCATTAGCAACTTCGGGATATTTTTTATAGAAACGTACGGCATTTGTGGCAAAGCGCAACAATTCATCGCTCATGTTCTGGCGCCATTCATGCGTTTGTCCCTCGTCTATGCCCGCGCGCATATCATCAATACTTGAACTGACAAACTCGAGCACCCTGCAATGAACATCCCACGGCAGCGCACACAAGAGTGCGTGCAACTTAAGCCCGCGTTTCATGTCCATAATGTACGGAATCTGGCGCCCGATATTGATAAACTGCTCTGGAATTCCATCCTTGTAGCATGCAAGATGCCGCGCAATTGCGGAGAGCTGAAGGTGACTATCAAATGAGGGACATGAGGGAGGCTGCCAGATCCATCGGTTATACGATTCAAATATGTCGCGCGCGCCAACGTCAATGCGCAGAAGCCCTCTCAGGTCTGCAATCGATGAAGCGATTGCAGAAGCAAAATGCGGAGTCTGCGAATCGATGCTCATCTGACGAAGCGGCGGCTTCCAGATATCAAGGAGAGAATACAGCCAATACACTCCCTCGTGCAAATCTTTGCTGCGATTCTTTATCTTCTCGAGGCCGGCGATTGAGCGCGCAAAATACGAGAACAAACCCGGCTTCTGTTCTTGCGCAGCACCAGCATCTTTCGAAGAACTCGCATCAAGCTCAAAACTTGAAAAATTGCACGACTCGATGCCATCGATAATGATTTCGAGTCCCTGACGTGAAACCTGTGTCGAGACCGATAAATGGTTCACTATTGATCTAACTCTTTCAAGATGCGGATAGAGTGAGTGAGAACTGAACAATGCCTGCTCGAGCCGATCGAAAAGATCGGGATGCATACTTGGCCGGCTTAAAGATGCGCCCTGTTCGTCAAAAAGAATGGCGCGTTCAATGTCCTCTGGCGGGATTACTGAATCAATCTTTTTTGGCACAAAAATGGCCGTAGGCGTATCGTCATCAAAGTCGTCAAAATAAACGGTTGGGTTCGCACTGCCTGGAGCACTGCCAGACTCAAGAGCGGCTGCCGGCTCTCTTGTTTTGCCAAAATCTTCTTTGCTTTCTACCATTGCGCTACCCTTCCACCCGACTCTAGTTTTAATCGTAGCTTCTTTACTCGTAGCTTTATTCACGCGCAAAAATGCCTACGCGTATTTGGCATTCGCACGTTACAATTCCGGCCTTCACACGAAACCTTTGATCCTGATGAATTTTCCATCCTCTTTCAATGGAACAAGGTCGATGTTCTCTTTCGTTAACCAAGATGTGCCGTTCTTCTTAAAAAATTCAACGTGCTTATTCTTGAATGTCTCCACGTTCGGCCAGATGCTTCGCACAATGATCTTCCAGTCAAAGGTTTCGTGGCAATCAACACAATTATCCCATTCCTTCCTGAAGTTATCTGCGATCTCTTTTGCTTGCATGAATGAACCGTTCGAGATGTGGATTGTCTGTATTATTAGTACACTGTGGCCTAATGAAGCAAAATTCGGCACATTGAGCTGGTAAAAAACATCCTCTTGGCGCAAATTATTACAGATACGACGCACGGATGCCTCGTTGAGGCCAACCTTTTTTCCGATATCCTGATACGACATTCCCTCATTGAGCAACAAGCACCGTAAAACTGCCTGTTCATTATTCCTTAGTCTATATGCGATAGGTTACCCCCCCTTCCTCTGCGAGAATCCAACAGCATAGCAAGGACCCCACCAGTCATTAAAGCTAAAATAATCATGCTTCACTAGCAACTACTATTTGCTGCACACTTTGCCGAACAGCGTACATATAGTACATTATAGTACATATAACAGAGTACATATAGTTCTTATCATATATTATACTTGTTATTATGTAATTATTATGTGATTTATGTCATTCTTATAAAAACGTTACTTATTAAGAATTTACTGGACAGCAAGGCTCTGTCCGGAATTTCGCCGGAATTTCGCTTTAGGCGGCCGCTGCACCGCTCGCTGTGGCGGTTTGAAGCATGTTGTCGCTGAGAGGATGTCTAACACGCTCAAAAAAGATAGCCCCGCCCTTTAGGGCGTTGGCTCTTTTTTGGCGTCCTAAAAATCCGCAGTCAAAGAAAGTGCCCGTCAAGCCTCGGGCTTTAGCCCGAGGTATGGCGCTTTCGGCGGATTTTTATGACAATGCAAATCGTTTCAACTCGCGGGGTGGAAGCGGCACAATTCCAGACAGAGCCGGACAGCAAATAAAACCAGAAATACTTACAATCCGCGGCAGAATACGTTGATCTTACGGAAAAGAACTGATAAAACAGTCAGAAATATCAAAAGGAGGCAGTATTTGAACGCGAATTCCCTGTTTTCTTTGATATGTCAGTATACTATCAATCTATGATTGGTGTAATCTATGATTGGTGGATGGTGGTGGGGTGCTGGGTATGCTCAAAAGGGGGGGGTGGGCGGAGTGAATATGCTAGCAGTCTTGGACTGGTGGTCCCTGACTGCCGCAATGAAAGTGTACGCAAAACGATCTCAAAAGCGAGGCAAAGAAATGATCTAAAGAGGAAATATCTGAGGAGAACGCGAAAATAATTCGAATTGACCGTCCAGGTGACCGTTTAACTCCTCAAAACAGCGTTTCTCAAGCGATGAGGGAATTATTTGTTGCATATGAATATACACTGCCTGATGCGCCGCGCAATATCGTTCAAGTGCGACAATGCCTGCTCCGATAGCGACTGCAATCGCCACGTAGCGTATCACTGCAAAGCGCGTAAGCGAAACATAGGAAGAAGAGCATTCCCGAGCCCAGCCAAACTCATATTTTTCATCATTTTTCCCTTCATCATCACTGCCGTTGCCTTCGTTGTCATTCATAACTCCTCTTGCAGCATATTTGGGACACAGTCCTGCTTCACTATCACATCACTCCACTACCGCAGCAGTTGCTGAGGATGACACGCCCCTGCATCGGGCGCTCCGCCTCCATCGGCCGTGCAGAATGATCCGACGTCAGATATCGCCGGCACAGAAACAACAGGAAGAACGGGAAATGATGGGCGATCAGGGGCAGCGAGGATCATCTCCAGCTGCGGCTGAAGATTTTTTGCAGCGTCGACATTGCCAATCCACGCATATTGAGATTCCCAAGACATATTCACGCCGATAATTCTCCCATGGTCATCAGTGACAGGGCCGCCGCTATTGCCCGGGCGAATATACGCATGAATCGCGTAGATCTCGACGAGCGCTCCCGCCTTTTTCCTGTGTTGAACCTCGATAACATGTCCAAACGAATAGAACATTTGACTACCACTAAACCCCATACTCACTATATCAAGATCGGCTTTCACATCAAACAAGAACGGAACAGCGTACACGCGCGCATTTGGAATGTTCGTCGACACGATCGCGATATCTGCAGCGTCATAACGCGATTCCATCTTTAATGGGTAAGACTGCGCACTAACATTCACAAAACACTGCCGGTCATAGCCCATCACGTGGTTTGCGGTGAGGAGATACGTGTCACCGTTGCTGAAAGTGCGAAACACAACGCTGCTCGCAGAGCTGCCCCCTCCTCCAGATGAAGTACAATTTATCTTCATCATGCTCGATTCAACGAGTGCAAGGGCTTCGTTATCCTTGGCATAGCTTTCATCAGATTTGTATCGTTGCCTTACGTGTGTCGGCACACAAGAAGTGCATTCAACAACTGCCGCCGCAGTGAATATGCCTCCTGCGCAGGCAAGCGCGCCAAGTGCCACATTTTTCCAGTCGGATAGGTTCATTGTCACCACTGTAAGCCACACTGCTTAAGTTGCACAACTATTTAACGAAAAATAGACAGCTGCAGAGCAAAGCAGGAAAGATCACTGTAAACTTCCGATGTCCTTTCTTCGCTCTAAGCAGCTGTCCTTGGTGGGAGTGTGATTCAAATTTGTGTTCGAAAAGCGCTCATTGCTAATTGCCTTTACCAAGCACGGGGATTTCCTTGTCAAAGCAGGATTTTCCCGTCGCGAAAGTGATGTAATCCTTAAGCGCCTGAACAATGCCAACAAAATAGAGACGATCCCCACGACGCACGAACACAGGACTGCCTGAATGGCCGGGCGCTGTTTCCGCATTCAGAATGATCGGACAGTTCAACTTCTCATTGAAATGAGGAATACTCTCCGCACTGCCGATCTTACCTCCTGAAATAAAACGAGTCATTCCATACGGAAATCCAGGCACGTATACTTCTTCGCCAGCGCGCAGTTTGTTGGTCTCAAGCGTGTCGTATGCTGTAGAGACATGCAAAAAATTCTTTGCGCGAATGATTGAGATATCCACATCTTCATAAGTTTTTATGAGCTCCAACGCGATGTCGTCTGACTCATCCTTGTCATACATGTTGTCAGCAAGCGACAGCTGCACCGACTCTCGCCGTTGCAAGTTCACATTCTTATCAATACGAACTGGCGGGGGGTTCGCAACATGCGCCGCAGTGATCAAGTACGTGAAATTCTCATCCCGATAGTACGCGAAAGCTGTGCCCACTACCAACACCTTGTTGTCTTCTTCAACTTGCTCGACGAAGTTACTTGAAAGGAGCGTGACGTATTCTGCGGCAACCTTGAGAAAAAACGTTGAACGGCCAACGTCATTAAGCGCATTTTGAATCCGGCTTTCTAGAATCACCTGCGAACCAGGATCGTAGTCACTGCCCGATTTGGAGCAACTGTTCACGCAGCCACTCGTGAGCAACATTGCAAGGCTTCCAGCTCCGGCAGCCATGATTTTTTTTGCAATAACCAACTATCGATCACCGAACCAACAATCAATCACTAGTAGCCTGCTCTCGGAAGCCTCGCTTCTACACACGGGTTGCCGACTGCGATCGCAACAGGCCCTTCAAGGGCAGTAACAACGCCTGCGAAGTATAGTTCGTCGCCACGACGCACGAACAAGGGACTTCCCGAATTGCCCGGCGCAACACGCACATCCGCAAGCACTGCACAGCTATCCTTGAGCTCATCAAAGTTGGTAACCCCCTTAGTGTTTCCGATATGGCCCACGGTAAGGAATCCGACGAGAGAGCGCGGGTAACCGATCACGTAGGCCTGCTCCCCAAGATGCAATGACTTCTGATTAACGGACTTGTACGCGCGGGAGACGTGCAACTTCTTCTTTGCCCGCACGACACTGATGTCTGTGCCAGGATATTGCGCGAAGACCTCCACATCCACGTCATCTGACGCCTTCTCGTCGAGGGCGTTGTCTACCAATGTCATCTTGACCGACTTAAGCTCAAACTCGCCAAAAAGCCAATGCTTCATGTGCTGTTCGGTCTCAACCACGTGTCCCGCGGTGAGCAGATACGTGTACTCGTTATCCTGCGAGAACGCGAACGCGGTGCCGTACCTGGTGTATTCCGGCTTTATCGGCAATAGATTATCATCAGAACCGACACGCTCGTACTTTGCCACGATCCTGGTACAGTGGACTGATCGGGAGATGTCCTCAAGAGAACTATTGACCCTGTTCTCGAACGCCATGGTCGCGCGAGCATGGTTGCTCATGCCGCCACAGCCTGCCGCTGTCGTAGCGGATAATCCCAGAACCGCTGCCATTTTCGCAAACGCTATCTTTGTCTTCATACAGCTCAACTCCTTTTCGGTTCTTCATCGATTTTGAGGATGATTTACATATAGACTTAACGTCAAGCAAGCCCTTGATTTCCTCGAAAACGTTCTCCTGTTGTGTATGATAAACATCTCAAATAATTCAATACGTGCACAAAAACGAGATTTCGCAATTGCAAACTCAACCAGTCGTGGCCAATAGTGACGCAAACACAGTTAATGGGTTTATTTAACTTCCTCAAAATAAGGGACGAAACCCCTTTTCTTACGTACCTGCACGCGATGTTGTCGGTACTCGCTCACTGATCATTTCACTGCCTTAGATGAACTTCAATGCTTTAGATGATCCACCTAATGAGATAAGTAATAAGCTCCGCTTATGATAAATAATCTTCGATGCACGCTGTGCCGACCGCCGCTGCCATGAACGCTAAGTGTTTGGTCACGATGCCAGCAAAGTACAGCTTATCGCCACGACGCACGAACAAGGGACCTCCCGAACTGCCAGCCATGACGTCAACGTCGACAACAAACATACATCCGACTTCTGGATTAGTTTTGTTGGGTGTCACTGTAGTGTTCGCGATCGTGCCGCTAGAGAGCACTTTCATGAGCGAGAGAGGATAGCCTGCGGTGAAAGCCTGCTCGCCGACCTTGAGGCTCTTCTGATCCGCCACCTCGTACTTGTGGGAGACATAGAGCTTGGACTTCGTGCGCAGGACAGCGAAATCCCTGTCGGCGACGTTCAATGACACTTCGACAGGAACATCATCCTGCTCGTTCTCGTCCAACTTGTTGTCCACTAGCTTCATCGAGACTGACTTGCGCTTGGTAACCCCATACAACGGATCCACATACACCTCGTCAGTCTCAACGACGTGGCTTGCAGTGATCAAGTAGGTATATTCATTATCAGAACTAAAGGCAAAAGCACTTCCCATCTGCACCACGCTGCCTACAACCTTGTTATCAGAAGGAGGCTCCGATCCTGATGGGTGCATAATGACATACTCTGCGACGACCTTGACGCAGTACACAGACTTCATGACATCTTCGAGAGCATCATACTGCGACAGCTGTGGCTGCGACGACTTAGGCAGCGACTTGATTATCCTGCCTGTTGAACCGCATCCGCCCGTCGCTGCCGTCGAGAGCCCGACGAGTGCTGCCAATGTTGCTGCCTTTACGTGTCTTTTGAACATACCCACCAACCTCCATCATCTTCAACTAGATACTACTAAAAATGATACTACTTGCTAAGAATTGTCGAGATAAGAAATGAGACAAGAGTACATGCAACCTGCCGGGTGGCACGTAAAATTTACGGCACACGTTGCATTGCGATCTTTGAAAGAGCATATCAGCGGTTAATGGCAGAACAACTATTATGATTTACCGAAGATAGGAGCAAAATCATCGATGTAAAAGACAAAAAACATACAGGCAATGCAAAATTGCGAAAGAAATACTTGAATAGAGAAGCGCTAAACACAAAATTGTGCGGTGATATAAAAGAATTTCGAAAAAGAGTACGTGGAAAGCTTCGTCGGTAAGCGAACTTCGCCCATATGTACGACCAGCACCGCTCAGACGCGCTGCGCGCATCTTCGCTCAATTTCCGCCACAGCCAGCTCGTGAGTGGATGTCATTTGTTGATGGCTGACATCCCCATAAGGGAATGCTTCCCTTATCAACCCACCTTGTAGTTTTTCGCTTCGCTCAATACTACTCAATGTTCGTCGTTCGGTTTGAGCGTAGCGGAAACCGGACTTGAGATCGCTCGTGCAGGGGGCGAAAGCCGTGCGGGGCATCCCCCTTGTCGGCGTCAATGAATTAACTTTCATCCCTCGCAAAAGGGCGGTGGCGGAAATTGTGCTGGTCGTTAAGCTTAAGGCGAAGTTCGTCTAAGCTTTCCACGTACGAAAAAGAAGGCTACGTAAGCGAGATTCGGGACAGAGCCCATACGATAAAATTACTCTTTCTTGCCGTCTGTCGCTAGAAGAGTCTTAACACGATCATTGAGTGCGCGTCTCCCCTTCTGCTTCAAGAACTCTGCAGGAAGCGCCTCTTCATAAAAGTAGCCGGGCAGTGGCATGATCATCTGATGCCCTGCCTGCGTTCGTGGCACCGAATACGCATACATTTTCTCTATTGGCGTAACACCCTGCAACGTCGACATCCGGTACGCTATGCCTATCTTATTATCAGCACGCTTGAACACCTTGACGTAGTTTTCATGCGTGTGGCCTGCAAGTGCAACATCAGCATCCGCACTGCGCGCCGCACCCACAAGGCCTGAAAACCCAGAACCCTTTGGATCGTGCTGGATAAGCAAGTTAATAGGTCCAAAGAGCGGCTTTCCATCCACATCAACGCCATAATCAGGAATCTGGCCAATCCTCGCAACGCTGTAGCCGCCGATGAACGCGCGCCGCCCCTTCTGCGGGTCAGCAAGATGATAGTGCGGAACGCCCACTTCAAACACCACATCTTTGTGCCGCTCCATAAAGAAGTCCGACTCGCGCAGCCCAAGATCCCTAAGCACGTTATCAGCGTGATTACCTGGAACCGACACGTGAACATACTTAAGCGTACTCGTCCCAAGATTCCGAAACAGGAACTCATCATAATAATTCGCGACACGATCAAGATTGTTACGCATGTTCTCCTGATGCCCTTGCATAGAGTCATTCGTCATCTTCATGATAACACTGACGAGCGCTTCGAGATTCGTGCCAGACTTTTGAAACCCCGTAAGCAGCGAAATATTCTCGCCCAGCACCTCCTGAGGACTACGACGAACAGCATAACGATCATTCCATTTCCTTGAATTCGCTTCTGACGTATCACCGCCGCTTATGAATCCTCTCGGCAGCGCAGGCTTGCCGCGGAACGTCCTCGGATTTCTCAGCAGATCGTCGTAATGCGCAACAAGCCCGTCACGCACCATGGGATCCTCTTCAGGCGAACCAATGTGTTCATCAGAACTCGCAACAATAAGACTATACTGTGCCGGTGCAACAAGAGCTTTTCCGCTTGCAAACAAATCATACTCAATCCATTCCGTACCGAGCACGCCATCTCCATTTCTGCGAAGCACTGTAAGACCAGATACTGAATCGTTCTTTGCACGATCAATCACGTGATGCTTACGCGAACCAGTTGGCTTGCTCGCGCTGAAACGCAACGGGTGCCGCCCCTTGATGATCTCTGAGATCTTGCACTGATCCTCAAAAGGCATGGCAACCACAAAGGTAACCGTCGACGGAGCCGTGACAGGATCATAGATTGCATTATTCTTGAAATTTGTCTCTTCAGGATGATCGAATAATTTCTGCAGCTGTTTAAATCCAATGCCTGCGTGCCCGCTTTCCACCACTGCGTGAACACCTTTCTTTTCCACAAGTTCACGCAGTCTTCCATGCATTGACCTGACGAGACTGTGATCGCGCGCCTTGAGAGGCATCCACGTGCTATTCCGTGAGTGCGCATAATCGATTCGCAGGCCATCAAATTCAAGGATACCCTCACTCTTCACTAAGGTAACCCTGAGAGAATCACACAACTTCTGGTACCGATAGTATAATTCGCCAATAAATTCCGCTGTGACCTGCTGGTGTATCGGCCGCACTTTTTTTTCACGATACAGTTTTTGTTCCTGGTAAGCATCTGTCAGTTGCTCGTCGAGACTTGATATTTTCTTCTTAAGCTGATCGGCCTGTCTTGAGTGGCCAGTGCCTTGAGCGCGTTCAGATGCCCGCTCATGCGCCGCCTTTGTCGCACGCTTCTCATTCTTGATATCTTGGATTCTTCGCCTTACTTCTCCCTGTTTGCGAATCAATTTCTCATTAAGGATCGCCGAAGCGGTAAAACCAAGATCGTCTGAATCTACACTTAAGATAACTTGTGAAGCGCGCGGCACTTTATCCCGTATCTCACGCAAGCGTTTCTCCAAAGTTTCAAACTGCTTATTCAACATGTGATCGTATTGCTGGTTATTGTGAACCCGCTTATTTTCTTCCAGTGCCTCGTCGCAAGTCTTGTGCCAGTACGTGAGCTCCTCGTTCAGGTACTCCGGACGATCAAGTCTTGTAAGCGCGCCATCAATCACTATCCCTGACACTGCAGGATCATTTGTGATGAAATTGAGGAGGTTCTGGTATGCCACGTCGTTAAACATGAATGAATCATAGGCAACTTCACTCAAGAAATACACCGAGAGTTCTTTAGTTTTCTGAATGGCCGGTTGTTTTACGGTGTAGATAGATTCTTTGCTGCCCCCTTCTTTGCCCTCTCCTTTTTTCCCGACCTTATGTCCTCGCGTTTCTTGTCTCTCAAGAAGATTCACGACACCATCGAGCGAGATTCCCTTTTCAGGCGGTGCAATTTTTTCTTCAACTCCTGGCCTTGAGAAAGATCCACCAGAAAGATCGCTGGCCATCTTTTGAACAAGAACCCCTGTTCTGTCATTCTTGGTTCTGTCGTCTTTATTCCTGCCTTCCTTCAACGGTTTCTTGTTCCTTGCCATAAAACACCTCCCAACCACGCATGTTGCTAAATGTCCGCGACAGGAATGCCCTATGGACACCCTGTGCGGATTGGACAGGCATTGCACCCAGTCACTGTCGGTGGATCGCTGTAGGAATGGATGCACGCTGCCTTCTGTCCCTAATCATAATAACATTATAGTGCCGCACACTATCTACACGTCATCGATACTCGCGCGTTCTCAACCCGCCCACTGTGTCGATTTTTTATCGACGGGCGGTTTGCATCACGAGACGAATATGAACGGAATCGCGGTCAACAGAATATCAGACGAACTGGAGGAACCCGACATACCCCAAAAATATAGGTTACTCTTCGTTACAAGAAAATTTTTTGCTTTGGCCGTGTGTACCATCGTTACTCTCTTATTATTGTATTATGATCTATTTATTATTTAAACATTGCTTTATGATCAAACTGAAAACAACCAAAAATACAAAAAAAAACACGGTGTGGGCAAACGTACGAAATTTATTCGGGCGAATTGCAAGAAAAACGCGAGCGCGATGGTCCGAGAGACCCCACCACCATCACTGAGGTCACTATCGCAGAGTAGTTTCTCGCGGCGGGGATGTTTCTTCTTATCTTATTTCTTCTGATTTTGCACCGTGCCAGCTGGTTCTTGCATAGCTGGTTCTTGCGTATCTGTCGATTGCTGAATCTCCCTCATCTTCCGGTGCTGCTCTTGATAGTACGCCCAAAAATTATTGATTTGCTCCCCGTATTTCACCACTGCACGCTTGATGCCCTCTTCCAAATCCTCATGCGTAACTTCCTTGATAATCTGAAGATACGCCCGCGCGTCGAAGCACAAGCCAAGTCTCTCGCGAACGTCGCCACTAATGTACTGGGCAAATCTCTCATCACGCAAACAATTGCGAAACTCGTTATAATACTGAAAGTGCTGCATGTTATAGGATTCTGGACTGTTATACCGAAGATGCGTAATCGATTCCATAAGCGTCAGACCTATCAAGTCGACAAACGTGTCCCCGTCAAGTCTAGGCACGACATCTGCCTTCTCCACTGGCCGCCTGAACAATATTTCGAGTAACCCTCTTCGTTTTTTTGCCACAACATTCTCCTCGCTCAGTGCAACTTCAACCCAGTCTCGCCCGGTCTCGTTGATGAGTTATTCGGCCAATCAAGATGATCTTGCTTTCCAGTTCGCTGCTTCTATCTCCTCAAGCGTCGGCATCGCTCCAAAACACTTAATGTATTGCTGCTCAATGCGCTTTTTCGGCATGTCATCTGCAATGTCCAGCAGATTCAACTGATACTTAAGAATCTCCTGCGCCTGATGGTACTTGTCTGCGGCCGCTGAAATCTCCTGCCGCTCTACACATTCGTCGCCTTCCAAAATGAACAACATACCGCGCCACACCATCTTCCGCTCCCACTCTAGACGACGGAATTCCATGATGCGCCGATCACAATATCCGTCAAGTTTCTTATATAGCTCCATTGCCGTATCCTCTTGATCGTCGCCGAAACGATTGCAAATCTCTTCCCTTACTTTCTCAATCTTTGCAACACTGCACCGTGCATCAATTTCATGACAAAATACAAAAGCAGCGAACACCGGATCGCTAGACAAGAACGAGCCAGAGTCCTGCAGTTCGGGACGCCACGCGTGCTCCTGCAGATCATAACGCTGCCAAGTTTTCTAAACAGATAGCCCGAGCCAATAATTCTCTGCACTTGCCTGCTCATTTCCTGCCCGAAGGAAATATTCTGCAGCGCTAAGCAGATCCTGTGCGACCGCCTTGACTGTGGCTACATCGAGTTGGCATTTCGTCTCACCTTTGCATATCCAGCAAGCTCGCAGGCCGGTGGCAGCGCCGTTAACAAATACAAACATTGTGCTCTTTGTTTCAGCTCGCGGAGTGGCAGCGGCACAATTGGACAGAGCCTATCAGCCATTGAGCTTCTTTGCCTCCTCATAAAGCGACAACAAGTACTCCGGACCATAGCGGTCACGCGCCTTCTGGCCCTTTGGAGGAACGAATGGCACAGTGACCAGGTCTATACTTGCTGGGTTGAACTTTCCTTCCTCTTCATGCGCTGTGAGAGCCGCCACAGTCGCCACCAGGCGCTCCAGTAAATGCACATCAAACTCCTCCAACAAGCGCGGCATCCGCGTGTCGGCAGCGGATCCTTTTCTTCGGGAATATTGCTGTCTTCGACGCAGCATAGAGAGCTTTGCTTTGTAATCGCCCCAGAGCTGCACTTGCGACGCGTAGTAGGAAATACCACACTCACCAGGCATCATTTCGTTCACGACGACATTATCGCCCGTGCGGTCGTGCACTATGCGATATAACGATGCTCTCGCGTCTTTATTATAGTCGCGTACGGAGCGCGATCCTGGAGGCGCGTTCACCACCAGCAACGCCTCACAGTAACGTGGCCGGAATACTCCTGTAAGACCTTGATCAATCTTCTGATCGATGCAGTCACGCAACGTCCGCGCAATATCAACATTTGCTGGAAGCTCTCCTCGGTAGCGCATCTCGTGGTGAAACACCAATTCCTCCAGCACGACCCGCGGAGTCGTCAACTGATCGTCACGTGAACATGGGTATTCAAACTCTGCAGAATCGCCAATGATCACAAAATAGATGCTGTTCTTTAGATATGCTATCCTTGAGCGGGAAGCGGCCAGTGCAGGATTGGAGCCTCCCTCCTCACGTCCAGAGACCGGTTCATATTGCTTTGATGCAACAATCGCCACGCCCGCTCGCGGGTCGTAGAATGCAAGAACTGGCCGTTCACGAAGATCCTCGCTGATCTTCGAATGCATTATGTCACTGTAAATCTTCGGCAACTTCTTTATATCGTCTGCCGTCGCTAATCCTCCAAGCATCCTCATCGCCTCCGGCACTTCTCGAAAATCTCCATAAGCCCTTCAAGGCCAGGCAAAGCATCTTTTTCTACTTTCTGTTTTTTTCCTTTTTGTTTTTCTCCTTTCTTTCTTGGCAGCACCGCCGCATATTCTTGAGCGTGCAGTATAGCCAGCGCCTTCTGCGCATTCTCTTTCGAAAGGATGTACTCGGCAACGCCCCCGCGGTCAACCCGCATGACCTGAAAACCTTCACCGCCGGAAAAGACGTCACACTGGGGGCCGGAAGCAATAGCGTCAAGACCAAGCGGAAGCGCGGTCTCAAGAGGAAATTCAAGCTGATCAAGCGCATCGTAAATGTCCTGGGACACAACAACCCTTTCTCTTTTTTCCTGAGGCAGCCGAGAAAGGACTTTACGGGAAAGGACTTCCCCGCGCGGATACACGTAGAGACTTCCCGACCCCAATGACTCAAATAAGTTCGACTGCATTATACAACCATCGTCAATACTTGCGATTAGCGGCCGGTCACGATCATGGTCATAACCTCCCATCAAGAAAGCAGAGTCAAGGCCAGGATTCGAGTCAACAATCCCAGAAATCAAATCGCCCGCTTCCTGAGGCGGCACCAGCCGGCCATCGTTGCGCGATTTCCATACCTGCAACAGAATCCGAGCCTTCTCTGCAACGTATTTTATTCCAGATATTGCGCCCGTGCCTGCAAGCACAATGCCATCGTCGCTGATGCTGTAAACCTTTGTCTCACGCGACGACGCGCGATGACGTTCATACGCAGTTGCCTGCAAATCAGAATAGACGAGCGCGCCCTTGTTGTAGAGAAGAGCCAAGAGCGACGTGTGTGACATAACACCCTCCTCCCGGCGTCGAATCGCGAACTGCTTGTCAGTAATCCGGCTTTTATACTCCTGGACGATTAATCTTGCCGACGATCCCATGCCCTCACACCCCGCCGATCAGCCTTACAGCGCTGCCCGCCCGCGAACACCCTGCCGTCATAGCTGCACCTCAAGGCCGTTCATCTGCAATTGGCGAGTTTCGCGTTCGGCATGCTCGTAAAACTCTTGCGCGAAACGGATCTGCTCCTGCACGCCGGGGTTCATAACCACTTTCTTGATCGCAGACTGTAAAAGGCTATTGGTTACAACGTAACCGTTCTTCTTGAGTAGGTCCTTGACCATATCGCGCTGATAGGTCGTTGCGCGTGACGCGTCATATTGGCCCTGCTCATCGACAATCTCGCTGTTGATCTTCTCTAGGTCATCTTGTTTTGCGCGCACTAGTTTCGTCCAGAAATGCTGCGTGATCAGGTCAACTGGGCGGCGGACGATCACTCCTGTTGCTCCCTGCAGATACCCTGCAAGCGAACGATACTTATCCGGCGTGAGATCCTTCCCTTCTACGAGACCACGATTAACGAAGTCGTGCAAGAGTTCTGCGCGGTCCTCCATGCTCAACTTGCCGACTACATACGTCTTGAAGCGACGCATGTTTGAAAGCGAGACACTGTCAAGGGAGTTGAGTGCGACTATCAAATTTACACCCTCAAATGCATACGTGCCATCGAGGATCGCGTTTAGTTCTGAAAGTACGCGCTTGTTTGATCCTTCGTTGTATCCTGGAGGCGGTGCGAGCACTGCTTCCGCCTCGTCAATGAACACGTTCACGCGCTTCTTGTGCTGCTTTGAGAGTTCCTCTGCCTGATTGAAGACCCGCAGCGGGTTCTTCTCAGTCTGGCCTGCCCACATCGACTGCAGGTTGCTGCCGCGCAGTTCCACGAAGATAGACGTGGGATCAGACCCTAGTGCACGCACAAGCTCAGTCTTTCCGCAGCCCGGCGGGCCGAGCAAGAGGAAGTTCTCGCTGATTCTGCCCGTAGTGCTCATCAGCTTCGCTACTGCCTGATAGCGCTGCTGTGAGTTAAGCACGGTGTAGTCTTTGCACACCATGTCAAAATTCAAGCCGCGGATTCTTTCAGCGTTAACGCTGTGCGGAGGATCGGCAGGCACCAGCACTATCTTCTCATTCTCGCCTTCGGCGCAGCGGTAGTAATTTGAAATGGCCGCGACAGTCTTTTCAAACTTACAGCGTTCAGCGAGGATATTCTTGACTGTCTCCTTTGCAGCATCGAACCTGCGCTTTTCCCCTGACACCTTCGAAAGCTTGTCAAGCTCAGCTATGACGAGTCCATACGCCTCGTTGTTGGCTTGTTTGGTGCGCTCTTCAACGCGGCTCTTGCGGCGCTTGGAAGGCTTGTACTTTATTTTACCGAACTCGATCTCTTCAAGCATGTGCAGCGCGTCCTTTGGGTCTCCGACTGTATCGTCATCACCTCTGCGATACTTCGACTCATTAACATATCTCCAGTATTGCTGCTTGAATTCAAAAGCGAGCGGCACCATCTCTGACAACAATTTGTACATTTGCTTGACTTCCTCGATCGCAAACTTTACAATCTTGTTCTCGTCGACGACCTTCGGGTATGCGCTCTGGTCGACAAGCGCGCACAGGAGCCTTGCGGCATTATTGTGCAAGTGGCCGCTTACCTCATCAGGTTCAAGCCCGCCCTTGACCTCTTCAATACCGTCCATCCGGGCAAACAATGCAGAGGCGAGTGCTGTCATCGAAGGAGTCTTAATGATTTTATTTCCGTTAGCGTGAAAGTCCTGCATCGTAGAGAATTCTTCTGAGGCGAACTGATATACTGTGGACGCGATATCTGAAGCCTTACCAAACATGGTCTGCAGGCGCTCTATAAAATTGAGATACCTCGTAGCCTCCGCGCGTATCGCTTCAAGCTCCGCGATCGCATTCTGCTGGCGGTCTTTAAGCGGCTGCGCGGGATAGTCATCGTGCGTGCGAAATTGCTCGTACTTGTGCATGACCTTGAGCGCCCGCCTGTTTGCAAGGCCATCTTCAAAGAGGTGAAATCCCTCCTCTGCAACAGTTTCTGGGTGCTGCTCCAAATATTCGTCGGTGTATTTGTCTTCAGTATTAGAGATATCAATGCCAAGCAATTCTTCGTATGCGTGGTAGAATAGGTCTGCAACTTTGAAGTAGAGGCCGACCGGATTAGCGATCGCGAGTGCGTCACTCTCACCAGTGTCATCATTTTCATCATTCTCATCATTCCCGATAAGCCACTGGAGCAATGAATTCTCAGCCTCATGCTCCTTATGTAATGCGATCAGATCGTGGGACTCGATGATCTCTTCAAAGAAGTCGTAGCGTTCCTGAAGGCGCTCCTCAAGATCCTTGAATTTTTCAGCCTGCCCGCTTATCACACCAAGGATCGGGCGTATGTCATCATTAGAGAACTCCGCGCTCGGGTGCGAGTAGGCGCGCTCTTCGCATCTCACGCTCTTGTGCGCAGCGGCGCTTACTCTTCCCTTGCTGTGTCTCTTTATCATGATATACTTCATTCACCAAATAAAAGTGTTGTATTTGTTTGGCAACGTCGCCACCGACCTGCGAGTTGAGGGTTTTTACATCATGCACAAAAATGTCGCCAAACATTTTTGTGTAGGGTTTGAAACCCCGGCCCTTTAGGGCGACATTTTTGGCATCCTAAATGTCAGAAATGCAAAGCATTTCTGAGCATGCTCAGAAACCAAAGGTTTCTGACAAATCGGTCTATACATGCAGGCGTCCCGTTCAAACTCCGCACTTTAGTGCGGAGTAGGACGCCTGCGACCGATTTTTATGATCTCGCACTATTGTTTCTCACACGATTCTAGGTTCATGTTTAGCTACTTTAATTAGTTTTACGTGCATAGCAAGCGTCGTGGCCGCGCCGCGATTGAAGTAGCTAAACAAATACAAAGCGCCTATCGCGCGACAAGGTCATGCGACGCTCGCTACCCCCAAAAATAGCGAATAACGAGTGGATATGTCTCAAATCTCGCTATGCTCGGCCGCTGCACCGCTCGCTTGGACATACAAGCAAGGTTCAACGTGATGCAGTTGCATGACAACTCAAAACCGCTAATACGTATGCGGCGCCGCGCGCTCACGCACTAAATCGCAGCACTCAATCGCGGAATTCCTGCAACAGGACATCTGAATAGACTTCCTCACGTTTTAAGTCATCGACGATGTCAAATGATAGTAAGTCGAAGATCGTGAACTGTTCTTGCAGGCTTTGCATAAACTCGTCCACCTCGGGTTTGCTCTTTGCAATGATTTCCATAAGAAAATTCGCAGGACCATCAAGTGCATACACTGAATTAACTATCTTACTTTCAAGTAAGTGCTCCTTGAGCTTTTCCTTCTCAGACTCGGCAGCCTTGACTACGACGCTTCGGGTCACTTCAAAACCTAATTTCTTGAAATCCAGAATTGTCACGTGCTTCTTGATTATGTGCTGCTCATATTGGCGTAAAAGCCCGTGAATTGTCGTCACAGGCACAGAAGTTCTCCTTGATATCGTTGTCAAGGGCACGCGGGCGTTCTGACGCAATTGAGACAGGATGAGCAAATCACGACGCCGCAGTTTCTTTTGCTGAACCCGCCGCTGCAGGCGCGAAATTGTCTTCTTCTCTTTTGTCATTGGTGGATCCTTCCGATACGATGATCAATATACTACAACCGCCTAACTACTACTGCCGCCTAAGCCGCCTAAGTACAGCAGTCCACAGTCATCATAGGTACCGGGCATACCCGCGCCATCCCCTCTATCCACTGGCTAAAAGTCTTCCCTATTAAGATCTAAAGGCTTCCTAGTCTGAAAAAATTATAAAATTTCTTATGAAATTGTTTCTCAAAAAGCAAAATATTTATAGTTAAGCCACTATTATACGTATAATCTACTTGAGTCTAAGCTAAATCGGGGGATCGCACATGCTTGACGTCAAAGATAAGAAAATTCTCTTTGAACTGGATTTCAATGCGCGACAGTCTAACACCAAGATTGCAAAGAAGGTTGGGCTCTCAAAAGAAGTCGTGAATTACCGCATCAAACGCCTTGAAAAGCTGGGAATTATTACGAATTATTATTCTGTCCTCAACATCGCAAAGCTCGGGTTCATGTTCTGCAGGCTCTTCATCCGGTTCCAGAACGTTAATCCAAAAAAAGAACAAGAGATCATCGAGTGGGCAAAAAAGCACAAGAGCATCGGGTGGATCATCCGCACGCAAGGCCCCTGGGACATCGTCTTCATTATCTGGGCAAAACACATCAATGAATTCCGTGAAGTCACTGAAGAGCTCTGCTTTAAGTATAGCCAATTCTTCCAAAGCAAGCAAGTGAGCATTGCGACGACCATATACCACTTTAAGCACAATTACCTCTTCGACACTAAGGATTACTCGTCGCTGATACTCGGCGGGACGACCGAAGTCGAAGACTATGACGATGTAGACACAAAAATTTTAGGAATGCTCTCTGAGGATGGACGTATGTCGACGATCGACATCGCACAGCAGCTCTCAGTCACGCCAAACACGATCAAGTACCGCATCCGGGAGCTCATGAAGAAAGAAATCCTGCAAGGCGTGCGCGCAGGAATCGATATCCGCAAGATGGGATTCCAACGCTACAAGGTGATGCTTGTCTTATCAAGCATGAACAAAGACAGCTTCCGGCGGTTGCTTGAGTTTCTACGCTGCGAATCAAACGTCGTTTACGTCACCGAAGCTATCGGTCCTGCGGACCTTGAGTTCGAGATTGATGTACGCAACAACGAGCACCTCAATGAATTCATGAACAAATTCCGCTACGAATTCTCAGACACGCTCAAGGACTACACTATATGCATGACGTACTCTGAAGAAGAGATCAACTACCTGCCGCTTGAGAAGCACCATGAAAAGGCAAGTGTAAAAATCCAGAATAAAGCGAAGTAATTATTAGAGACTGTCGTTTTCAAAAAAGCCTTCGCGCCGCGACTGGCTGCACGTATTCGATATGGTTGCCGTACTGCAGTTTCAGTGCCTCGACGACGGCGTTTTCCGTACCAGGGGAAACGCGTACGACGTAAGCGCGAGCGAGGACGTTCTCATCCCGCGTCTGCGAAGGGTCCAACTTCCAGCCAGGAAAAACCTTTTCGTGCGTAAGCTTTGCAAGCGCACCTTCCACCACAGACTCGGGCGCTTCCGGCTTGAATGCCAGCGATATCTGTCCTTCAAGATTGGCTTGTCTCATGAGCAACTCCGACAATTGTAACCAGACTATAAAAGACTTTCTTCCGCAAGGCGTTATTGAAAACCTACCGACTGGTCGTGCCGGCATCACCTCGCTACGCTCGCTCTAAGTAACTACATAATAAAACGAAAGATACTTATACCTGTTGGTTATTTTTTTGACCAATTGGTCAAATAATTAACCAGGCGGTCAACATGGATGTACATTTCAAAAACAACACCTACAAAATACTAGAACTCTTTATAGAATTTCCTACCAAAGACTTTTCAGTAAGAGGAATCGCCCGCCAGTTGAAGCTCAGCCATGCAACTGTCTTAAAATACATTGCCGATCTTGAAAAATTGAGCTTTATCAAAAAGAAAGAATCCACTCTTTACCCTACCTATTTTGCCAACACTGAAAGCCAAAAATACAAATTTTATAAGAGAAATTGGCTTGTCTTCAAAATTATAGAATCAAGAATAATCGATTATATCCAAAAAGAAGTTTTACCATCATCTATCGTGCTGTTTGGTAGCGGAGCAAAAGCCACCTTTACTGAGAAAAGTGACATTGACATCTTCGTAGAAGCCAATGAAACAAAATTGGATCTTGTCAAATACGAGAAAAAATTAAATCGTAAAATTAACCTATTATTCGAGCAAAATATTAATACCCTCTCTAAAGAATTGCGAAACAACATCATTAATGGTGTTGTTTTGTACGGATATATCAAAATTAATGGAGGTTAACTATGGCAAATGAGATGGGTTGGAAAGAATGTGTTGATGAGGGGATAATTACACAAAGTGTCCCTGATGAAGAACGTTCTAACCACTGCTGATAATGGCCAATCTTCGCCTGAAATTCTGGGACAAGAAAGTAGCCGATGAATTTATCGTCTTGAAAGTAGAAGCCTATTACGACATCATCAAAGAGCTTATTTTTGCTCATCTCTACAAAAACGGATACAACTGCACAAATCATCTTTGTCTTATTGCCTATATCAGAGAGAAAATAAAAGATTTTGACTTTGAAATTAAGAAAATCGATGAGTTGCGCAAAGTCCGAAACGAAATCAATTACAGAGGATTAACTATCAAAAAAGATTACCTCGAGAGAAATGAATTGGAATTTAAGAACATAATTAAACGACTTACAGAAGAATTGGGTAACGCCCGCCCCAAACAGTAACATTACACGGGAATGCACAGAAACTGCGGTTTCTGGCACGCAAGAAAAGTCGCTGCTTTTCTTCGCGAACTACGACCACGCCTCGAAGTACAGCAACTCAAAAACTCTTCATCATTCCATTCCTTGTGTGCCTGTACGAATGGATCATTCTTGATGCCGTCCTTGATCCTCTTCACGTCTACATCCTTGAGCGGG
>JACQXV010000249.1 GCA_016208715.1 Candidatus Woesearchaeota archaeon
ATTCCCCAACACCGAGTGTTGATTTTAGATTGCGACAAGCTGTACCGCAAGTACAGTGAGAAGCAAACGGAGATTTCGGTAAGGTTATGGGCTAACTTTGCAATGAAAGCGTACCACCTAAAGTGAGTACGGAAATGGTTGCTGCAGGATTTCATCAACAACTCCATCGTGTTCAGAAACAACAGAAAGCGTTGATGTCTCCAGATTTACAGTTACAAACACATATTGATTGAGATACACTTTCGGCAGGAAAACAAAACGGTTGAGAAGAATGATCCCGGCCTTTTGATCCCGTTCCTTCCAACACTCGACAAATCTGATGAAGCACACCTTCTTGCCTCTGGTGTTCGTTAAGACGTTGGTTACGATTGCCCGATCAGGCAGCAAGAATCTGAGTGACTTCTGTTCCAGCCGTTCGGAAAACGCATATTCATAATACTCGCGACTTTCAGTGTTGAACCGCGAACACTCGACGTCAATCTCGTCTGTTGTGACAAAGGTGTTCCTTTCCCACAACTTCTCCGTAAAAGTACGATTGTATCCTTCGATATGCGGATTGGTGTACGACTGATACGGAGAAGAAAAAAGCGGAGTCACGCCAAGATTTAGCAAGTTTAGCAAGAATTTTAGAAAGGTTCCGACACGGGCAACATCGGCACCGGTTCCTCGAAAGGTCATGCCGTTGTCCATTCGCATTACATCAGGGAGAGGATTCTTCTGCCAAAAAGCAGAGAGCTTCACAATGGCACACGTCGCAGATTCGGCCTCAGTTCGCCATATTTGATACAATTGCAACCATTGGTAGTAGCTGGTCGAGAAGATGGAGATCGGTTCGCTTCTGCCGGTGATCCACTTCTTGCCGATGAAGTCCGATGATTGCTGAATGCGTCCCAGCTTGACAATCGACTGCATGGGAAATCTCAAACGCTTCACGATGTCCTGTCCCCTCTTCTTCTTTTTCGGTTCATGAGTTTGCAGCCCGGCATCACGCACCACCTGGTCGAAGAACCAAAGCGAGGGGAGTTTTTCTCCGGTAAACTTCTTGGCATAGTCCATGCGGATATGCGGTGAACCGAGGAAGTATTTCTTCCCTTCGATACGTTCTTTTTTCAGTTCGATAATCCTCTTTGCTTCGACTCCCGTGTGGGAACGATATGTACCCTTCTGCCAGCCACGGGCATCTTCGTAGACACTGACCTTGAGCCAACGGCTCACGGTTGCCTTGCGGGTATTGAGCTGTCTGGCGATTGCGTTAACTCCAACTCCTTGTCGTTTCAACCGCTGCGCCTCATCAAAATTTTTTAGCCTCCGATTGTTTCATATATGTGCATGTTAATGTGTAATACAACTTGCGCAGTCTACACTACTTTTGCTATGATGAATACGTCGTTAGTCCAGCCATCGAAAAAACAGGTGGTACGGTTTTATATCAAAGTTAGCCGTTATGCGTCGGTTGCGTGAGTTCTACTTACTGACCTTCGCAAATCAGATTAAAGAAAAACATGCCACTTTCACCTCTCACGAAGTTGTGGAGCGGAAAAAACCTTGAGCCGTACTAGCGGTACGGAGAAAAGGTTTTTTCCGTGAACAACGAGCAAGAGGTGAAAGTGGCATGTTTTTCTTTAATCTG
>JACQXV010000250.1 GCA_016208715.1 Candidatus Woesearchaeota archaeon
GCCGTGCGATCGCTCCTTCCCAATACCGATGCTGCTCACTGCCGGGTTTTCCTAACCGTTTTGACTTGAGTTTCTTACCAGAAGCATGGGTGACTAAACGTGCATAGGTGTAGCTCCTGTTACTTTTGGTTTCTATGGACTCAACGAGCCAACAATAGGCAGGTGCGACTACGCCACAAGAGCGGATGGTGGTGATGCAATCTAAAAGACGATTTTGCTCTGCTGTCAGGTGAGGACTGTCCAATGATTCTTCGGTATGATACATACTTTTATAGTACCGAAAATCAGCCTTGGTGCCTGACCACTGACAAACAGGACAATCCCAATGGATTTGCTTCGTCATCGGTGGAAACTCATGACGGCATTGCGGACACAAGCCTGTGAAGAGGGGATGCCACATCAATAGCTCTAACTGCTGCTTCCTTGTTAATCGCTGATGAGAGGTGATGATTAATGCATCGCCGTAAAAGCTCCCACCCTCCGGCTCCCACCATTCTCCCTCCAGGCAATGGGTATCTTCCTCCCAATCCAGGCACGTTGATTGATCCTCTGGCACACCACAAGGGTGAATCGCACAGAAAAGATAAGGATTGTGGGTGTTATTAAAGCAGCGATCCCACTGCGGCAGCCGTCGAGTAGTGGGGTCAGTCATGCTTGATCTCAAGCTGATAAACTCGCATTGACGGATGATCTGGCATCATGCGCCAATAGAACCCGATCGGCGCAGGAGAAACCCGATCTCCACAGCGATTGCCCAAGATTGGCTCTCCTCTACGATGAAATTGTCGTGCTTGCTTTTCTAATGCTGGGTCTGTTTGCGATTGCAGCCAAAACAAATGTGCTTTCCCAAAGTAGCCCGCATTGAAAAGGCTGAAAAAGAGCCACTCCATCACGGGTTGAATTGTTTCTAAGGACAGTCCACTCTCGATCTGCCCGTAGCTACTAATCAGCGGATGCTTGCCTTTGGGCTGAGGCAACAGAGGCAGCAGCTTTTGTCGAACGCTATGCAAAAGAGAGTTCATTGAGATGCAGCAAAAACTAACTCGTTCAGAATGCCCAGGTTTATACAGGTTAGCTCTAGGTTGGTAGTGACAGGGCAGACAGATGCGACCCACAGATGACTCGATCCCCCCTTCTTCAAAGCTCATAGAAGATGGAATCGGGGTCAATTGGGGCATCCTAGACACGTAGTGCAAACGCCTTGATATGAGAATTCGCTGGAAACGGGTGCTGCTGGCCTTGATGCCGATCGCCGCAGTCATGGCTCTCCCTTACTGGTATCGACTCATTAACCCCGATTTTTATAGTGACGTTCGGTGCATCCAACAACGCCCAGATGGGGAATTAGTAAAAGCTGCTGGAAATGCGTGCACCACAGGAGCTTCTCCCATAGTGACGTTGAGAGGCGATAAGCCATGAGATTGTTCTATGCACTGCTGGCATTGGCGATCGGTTCAATCGTCTTCCTGTTTCAACCCGCTTCCGCCCCAGCCCAACAAAACTGCCATCCCAGCTACCCAACCGTCTGTATTGCTCCACCACCGCCTGACTTGGATTGCTCCGATATTCCCGCCCGAAACTTTGCTGTGCGTCAGCCTGACCCGCATCGATTTGATGGCGACAAGGATGGGGTGGGCTGTGAAGGTTAAAGCAATAAACCACAGAAGAGCGGGTCATGAATCAAGGCTATGTCCAGGGGCGCTGAGCGGAAAGATGAATCTGTCCAGAGCGATCGCATTACTACCTTTGCCCCTAAAGAGAGCAACCACAGCTTTGTCAGTTGGGATGATTTATCGCCTCGTAATTTGCCCTCGATCGCTATTTAGGGTGCGAACTGATGGGCAAAAGCCAGTGTTTTCAAAGGGTCTAGCCACGCCAGCTTACCCTAAATCACTTCACCCCACCCTCGCTACCGCAGGGTCATTCTTCTATCCCCCAGCATCCACAGGTAATGGTCATAAGATGATGTGGTCGATCCTCCATTAGCAACGCTCAAGAGCGAAGCGCTCAAAGCCAAGATGTGAAAGGCGGTTACAAGTGAAGCGTAAAACGCTTATCGCATCATCTTTTAAGCGCAAATCGATGTCGAATCTATACGCTTTAGACATGCAATACACTACACCAATGAACTCTAAAACTGCATTCCTACAGACCCACAGAGCTATGATATTCGATATCTTAGACGGCGGTGGTAGATACGAGAAGGCTAAAGCCTTGGGAACTTACCGCAGCAATTCATCTGTAGGAGTCAGTGATACGCTTAATAAGCGAGAAGGCTCGGAATGGTATAGGTTTCGGTTTAAAGCTGTCGGCGCTCCTCTCGTTTCCCTTACAATGTCAGCCGCTTTGGACAGTGGTACATTGACGAAAACTCGAATTAAAGCAGAGATTCTACAGAGACAGAATAATCAGTTCCGTGTTGTTGGCAGAGCTACTAGCGGTACATCCATGATCAAGTATCCTTCCCTTAAAGCTGGGGAATATTACCTCAAGTTATCTAGAGTGCCACAGACTCAGGAAGTAATGAACATAGACTTCTTCCTAGCCTTCTACTAACCTGGCTGTCACAGGTTGAGGTTATGCGGGTCTGGTTAAACTCAGCGGAGCAGTTATCCACTCCGCTGAGTTTAACTCGACTCCTAGATTAAAGGTTCTTGGCCTCCAGATATTCGGGGCATCGAACAGCAGTGTTTGGATCTTGTTCTGTTGCGCAATTTAAAACTCTGAGAACTTCTGGGGCTGGGGTAGTATCTTTAAACTCAACAGGTTCTGATTGACCTGGTTTGAGTAAGATATGTTTTTGAAAGTAGAGACGATCGCTCCGATTTCTATCCCCAACGAATTCTTTGTGAATATCAAGCCAAACTCCTATCTGGCTTTTGTTGAAAATTTCAACTTGCCCAATGGAGGAACCCTCATAACAAAGAATTTGCCATCCATCTTCACTAGCACAAGCAGATTGAGCTAATACAGATTGAAAGCAACTGAACCCTAAAGCTAATAAGAACGCAGTTAGGGCGAAGAAATTTTTCATTTTCATAAATAAAATGCACCTCAATGAAAGACTTGAAACTTTACAGCTTTTATAAAACCCAGAGCTTGAGCTGAGAAATTCATTTCTAAGGCAATCAAATCAAGCGAAATAAGAATTCACATCAAAATTCCACCAGTAAAAAACTAGATTTTCTGACCACTTCTTCCTTTCATGCCCTGTTGCTTCTATTGAAAAAATTGGCTGTGTCTGGTAGCTTTTCCTGAGACAACAAGAATTTACTTACTCAATCACTTATATCTCCTAAATCTCAAAGAAAGCAAAGGGAATTTTTTATCTCTGGAAAAGTCGCTGAATTTAAATACTCAGTGCTGACAATTTTCAGAAAATACAGCACTATTACATCAATAGAACTGCCAGAATACAAGCAGCAAAAGCCACTACTGTCTCTAAAAGCGAAAAAACTGGGTTCAATATTCCAGCGGAACCTACCGTTAACGTAGTTCGGAAAAACAGAGCTGCATTGTTAACGGCAATAGCAAGCAATGCTATTGTTATGCTAAATACTAGTAAAAGCCAATTTGCGTATGTGATAGGGATCAAGGGATAGATAAAACTATATGGAACAATGAGTCCCACGCAAAATCCAGCAGTATTCCCAAAAAATGCATTAGCAATTAAGTCAATACCAGAAACCAAATAAATAATAATTTCTAACAGCGCTGCAAAGCCTACAGCAACCAATCCAATTAACCCAATCTTTGAATCACAAAAATCTTTGCAGGACTCAGGAAATTGAAACCCAAACCAACTAAATTTGTTTGCATATGTAAGAAATGCTATAGGAAGAAGGGATCGTAAACCAGCAGACACAACCAACAATATGACTGCCAGCAGCGTGATAGATGCGCTAGAAGAAAATAAATTATTCAGCATTAAGTAATGTACCTTAATGTCATAAGAAATAACAGTATTTTTTAACTTCAGTAAGTTACATATGCTGACTGCATAGTAAATTACGGTCAACAGATTTTCCGATTCCTTTAAAATTTTTTAATATTTAGAGAAAAGGTAGCAAATCTGCATTTTAGTGCCACGCGACGTTTGGGGCCTTTGCTATGTAAGGATTCCAAAAAATTTTAGATTCAACTGAAATATCCCAAGAAACACTCGTTTATGAGTGTAAAAAGCTAGGAATAAGATGGGTATGAATGGAGAAATTTTGATCGCTAGGGTTAGAAATTCTGCTGTTTCAGGCTTCTAATAATCGTCCTAATTGAGTATTTAGTAGACCTGCTGGGAAATAATGAGAAAAATCGCTGAAATACTTACGCAGACTGAGTTTCAAGGATTTTTTAGCTTATTACCCAACAAGCCTAGTGTTTGGCTTACTACAGAAGCCCTCCACACGAGCAACTGCCATTTAGAACTGGAGAACTATTTAACCGATTTATGTGAAAGCTAGGCTTAGACTCATCGTGAGGATAGACTTGGTAACTGATGTCACCATTTCGCCTGCTAGCACAATCCCCTTAGTGGTGCAGAAAAGTCTTGAAAGGCTTGGTGTTACTGGAGTCTCAAATGAGATAGGGATAGCGTGAAAGGGGCAATTCATGAGACGCTTAAGTTCCCCAACTTAGAGCAGAACTCATGGAAACGCCCCTCCTGTATCGTCAACTGCAAGACCAACTACGTCAATGGGTACTGCCGAAAGACCAACGTCACCTGCAAGGGTTTTCTGAGATTGTTGCTGCCATCTTGCAATCTCAAAGCGCCTGTTTCGGGAAATGGATTCCCTACTTGGCACATCGCAGCTGTCAATCACGAGCACACCTGGAACGATTGAGCTATTTCGTCCACAATGACCAGATCAACGCTGAACGGTTCTATATTCCTCTGCTTCGCCATGTTCTTCAACTGTTTAGTGGGGAGTGTGTGCTGTTAACGCTTGATACGAGTATGCTGTGGGACAAGTTTTGTTTGATTGAAGTGTGTTTGGTCTGGGGCGGTCGCTCATTCACATTGGCTCAGGTGGTGCTTGAGCATGGCAGCGCTACTGTCAGTTTTGAGCAATATCAGACGGTGCTGGAGTGCGCCAAACAGGTGTTGCCACCCCGCACTCAAGTGACCTTATTGGCAGACCGGGGGTTTGAGCATACTGCCTTGCTTCATTGGTTAGAGCAACAGCAGTGGTCTTGGGCAATTCGGGTCAAGTCGGATTTGAATGTGACCCTTGCCAGTGGTCGTACTCAATCGGTCGAGCAACTCTTTCCACCACCCCAGCACGCGTATCTGTTTGAAGCGGTGCAGGTTTTAGGTGGGATTGACTGCCATCTAGCCACTGCTCATGTCGTCAGATAGGGGGGAGAACTGTCTAATTTTCGGGGCTTCAGGAGTCGGGAAAACCCACCTGGCCAGTGGTGTGGCCCGTCGCATGGTGGAGTTTGGTAAACGCGTCAAGTTTTTTCCATCCCTCGCCCTGGTACAGTCCCTCCAGCAAGCCAAACTCAATTTAAGCCTACAAGCGGCCCTCAAGAAGCTGGATCGCTTTGATTTACTCGTGCTGGATGATTTGGGTTATGTCAAAAAGTCCGAAGCAGAAACCAGTGTCCTCTTCGAGTTGATTGCCCATCGTTATGAGCGCAAAAGCTTACTCATCACGGCCAATCAACCGTTCAGTGCCTGGGATACCATCTTTAGTGATTCCATGATGACGGTCGCCGCCGTAGACCGTTTGGTACATCATGCCTTGATTGTGGAAATCAAAACCGATAGCTATCGCAAACGGGCCGCAACGAACCGATCTAATAAGTCCGCCTCCTAGCTTTCTCATCGCTTGTGTCCTTTAAAGGTGATCTTATAGGGTCGCTGATTCCTGCTGCTGTCACTATGATCTGATGTTGTCATCGCGATCTGAGCTTGTCGTTGCGATCTGATTCTGTCTTTTTGATCCTAAATTGTCGTTGCGATCTATATCTCTAAACCGTCAAATCTGCTGTCGCGACACCTCAAACCGCTTGACATTTAATAAGGGATATTTTGATCATGCCGTAAGATCACCGAAAGCTGCCATGAACCCATCTGCATTGTCGTTTAATAAGCGTGGGAGCTGGAGCGACAGAAGATAGCACGACAGAAACCACAGAAAGATATGCAGCGATAGAGGCTGTGGAAACTCCTGCAAGATAGTCACAGACTTTACGGCTGGGCTAGATTAGTTCCGCATGGGCAGCAGAGCCGAGGACAGCAACGATCGCCTGATTTACAACATCAATACTGGCACCCTACTGTCTGACATTGATGGAGTAGGAGACAAAGGTGCATCCGTTCTAGCAACCTTCGCCCCAGGAACCAGAATCAATTCAGCTTCGTTCACCGTCATCTAGACTCTGAATACTGA
>JACQXV010000251.1 GCA_016208715.1 Candidatus Woesearchaeota archaeon
AAAAATATTTCGAGCTCCAAGGCCGCTACAAGCATCTTTCCCCCGAGCAAAAAGCCGTCATCCAAAAAGAAGCCGATAAAAACTGGCAGCGCCTGACAACACTTGCGGCCGGTTTTAACTAACCCAACTTCCGCACTGATTCCTTAAAAACACCCCATTTTAGGCTCTCCGAAAATTGACCCCTCGGAAATCTTTTTCCTAAAGTTATAATAACCTTTCGGCAACACTCATGACACTTATTTGGAATGGACCCGGATCAAACTCAAACACAAGTCCCAGCCATCCAAACGCCGCCACCACGGGGCCGACGGTCGCCTGAGTCACCTTGCAAACGATACGATGATAAAGATAGGAGCGGCCGTTGACGAGCCCCGAGTCTTCGTAATGTTGCCTCGAATCGCGGCGATGACGTTCATGGCGCCTGCCGGTGCGCGCTTCGAGCTGTTCCAAGGCGATGATTCTATCGCCGTATTTTGCGCGCTGCGGCTTTAACAACTGCTCGACAAAAACATTGTCATCATATTCGCGGCCGGGGCTCATCCAGTGCATGATAAGATTCTGAACATCTATCAATGTTACGCGATCCCCCTGGGGCTGTTCGGAAGCGAATTTTTCGGCCGCTTGAACCAGCGCAAGGAACAACGCGTTTGTCCGCTTTAAATCAGCGTTTGTTTCCATTATTCAAGATCGCTCCCTCCGTCCCCTTTTTCTTGCACGAAATCTGATTCTATTCGATTTTTTTAATTCCGCGATTCGCGGCGGGAGCGGATTCTTTTGACGTCCATGGCGGCAATTCTTTTTGTGAACTCGTCATAAGTAACTCCGAGCCCCCGCAACGCTTCGTTAAATTTCTTTTTTGCCTCAGGATTTTTGGTTTTTTGCCAATAAAAACGTAAAAAATCCACGGCCTGCCACCTTACCTCTTCGTCGCTTAATTCCCGATCAGACATATATAAAACCAGGCGGCCGAACGTACGCGTTACTCAATAAAATCACCGTAAAGTCTTGAACCTTTAAATACATCCAGTTCTTTCACAAATACCCCCCAACCGCGTCCAAATTTCTTTTTTGCTTCGGCAGCTTGTTGAGCACAGCCGATCTTTACGAATTAGCGGGGTCACGTCTCAAATCTCAAATTTAATTTAACGTGGAAAAAACGTTCAGCGCGACAAGGACTTTAAAAGACTTGAGATTTGAGACGTGACCCCACCGTCCCCTTCGCCGTTGGAGACCGCGGCTTTTAGGATTTCCAGAC
>JACQXV010000252.1 GCA_016208715.1 Candidatus Woesearchaeota archaeon
ACGCCGGCAAAGATGGCGTTGCGTAATGAGGGCGCGCGGAAGAGGCGCAACAAAAATAAAATGGCGATGGGTAGTGTGAAGACGACGAGTTGAAAGAGATGTCCGGCTAGGGCATGACCGCTTTTGTTCGGAAAGAATCCCCATATCAACCCGCCGATGAACGCGGCGCGACGATCTTGGGTGAGGTCGTAACACAGCCAATATCCGGCGAGGGCGCACAACGGAAACGAAATGAGGTAAGTGACGTTGAAGGCGAACGCTGGAGAAACAAGAATGGCAAGAGGAAGGCTGATGATAAAAGATTGCGACATCAACGGCAGAAGCGGGAAGTTGATGCCTTCGGGATAGTTGATGATGTTGATGTTCGTCGGGCTGATGTGCAGATCGAGTAAAGCGTGCTTGAACCACCACGTTGACCAGATGAATTCGCGCGAGTCGTTATCGCTTACGCCTGCGAAGTGGGTGGTGAGTTGGGTGATTAATGGGTAAGTGATGAGGATCGTGATGGCGAGGTAGGCGAGGGCGATGAAGAGTAATTGGTAATTGGTAATTAGGGATTGGAGATTGGAGAGTGGAGATTGCTGATGGCTGGTGGTTGAGGGCTTCATGGTGTGATGTAAGGGTAAATTTCTAATCCGCGTTTGGACTTGATTCTAACGCAAGATTTTATTCAACGGCGATAGCTATCGCGGCAAAGAAAAGGTAAAGAAGTAGAAAAGAGTGGCAGGTAGATTAGGGAGCAAGCCACTACTTAATTCATCGAATCAATTCTACGCCCTGTACGATCTAAGGCACGCCACATCCACCGTCTAAACCGATACAACCAAGGAAGCCTGCCTTTGACAATATCTATCTTATATTGAACAGCATCCCAGCGTACCTCTTCTGGATAGAAAATTTGTAAAATATCTACTGCTGATTCACCTAACATATAACTAAGAACAATCGCTGTACCGTTGTCAAAAGTTATCTCAATGCCATCTTGCAATGCACGGGGCGTATCTTGATAGTATTCAACTGTTCTAATTAGAATTCGTATTTTTTGAATACGTTGGTTGATCAGTTGAAACAAGCGATCATCTAAATACTTGCGGTCATTGAGTGTATAAGTTTGTTCTGATACCTGATCCCGATAAGGGGATTTTTGAGTTACGCCAATAGAATATTCATCAAAATGGGGGTCATACCCGGAATCTAAAAAGTAAATTGGTGGCAGTCCCTCCATCTCAAATATAACCGGAGCGTCTGCTTTTCGAAAGAAAGCCTTGATTTCAGGTACGATATGATACTCATTAATCCAAGTAGCAGGTGAGTAGCGAATTATGCGTTTGATATTGATCAAGCGTCGCCCTAACATACTACGTAATAGTGGTAACTGATTCGTAGGCAAATATGAATCGTCTGCCTTTAACCAATCTTGCCCACCTTCATTTCTCATTCGTCATTTTCCATTCGCCATTTTTTAACCTCACCTCAACCCTCTTCAAATTCACAAACTCCCCTTTGTCATTTCGGTAATACATCCCCACCACAATTAATTTTGCAACACGCTCACTCGGCAACTTCACCGGATGATCTTCGCGCACGACTTCGTTGGATGTCCATGTTGTTGTGGCGCGCCAGGCATAGACGGGCGCGGCTTGATCGTGTTTGAGGATGATGTCTTCGTCAGAATTGATTTGATCTTGATCGCTAAAGTGGACGAAGGTGCTGTAATCGCGTGAGGGTTTTGCCGTTGCTGTCCACATTAGCACTACATCAGTGATTCCATCTTTATCTGTTGGGTGCACTTCGGCGTTAATTAGACCGATGCCATCGCCGAAGGGAATGAAAGATGTTGAGGCA
>JACQXV010000022.1 GCA_016208715.1 Candidatus Woesearchaeota archaeon
AAAATGGAACAGCACTTTAAATCTTGCGAATTATGCTGTTCTTGGTCGCAGGATATGCAAAAAGCGGCCCAAGCCCTGAAAAGCCTTGGCTCGATTCTACCACCCCCGGAAAACCTTGCGGACAAAATCATGGTGAAAATAAGGGAAATGCCCGCCGGCAGAACATCGGCCCTTTTTGATTTCTGGTTACGGCCGCAAATGGCCGCATTCGCGGCAGCGGCAGTATTAGTTGTTATCGGCTACGCCGTATTAAATATCGGTCAATCTCTTTCCCTTTATACTGACGCAAAACATATCGAAGAATTTCTTAGGACAATTCCCTATAAACCCTTAGACATCGGACCCATGTTGGGCATTGTTCCCGAGACAGATAAACCAAGCGCTGATTTGACCAAGGCATTGAAAAATGCCGGTTTGGGGCGTTTGTTAGACTCCGATCAAATATCCGCCATTCTTGTCAGGCGCCATAAAAAAATTGAAGCAATCGAACGTCTGAAAAACGAAGAAAAAATCGCTGAAAGTTATGGCGGCCTACTTAAAACATGGCCGGGCACTGCGTTGCTTTCTAACGCTGAGATACGTCTTGTTGATGAAGAAAATTCAGACAGGACAAAGCTGATGGACGCGCTTTTTCAAAACCAAACCAACAAGCAGGGCATGTTTGTTTCGTTAAGGAAAAAAAGAATCAAAAAGACCCTTGGAAAAATATTCATGCAAAT
This sequence comes from Candidatus Woesearchaeota archaeon, assembly GCA_016208715.1. Lineage (GTDB taxonomy): Archaea > Nanobdellota > Nanobdellia > Woesearchaeales > UBA11576 > JACQX01. The sequence goes on from JACQXV010000022.1 coordinate 720, forward strand.
CGAGCCCCCGGGCCGCTGGATTGAAACCAAAAATGGTAAATGGGAGAAAAAGCCATGATAAGGTTATTTTTTAAGTGTTTGGCATTGATAATTTTGCCTGGCGCCGCCCAGGCGCAAGAAGCAGGGGAAGAATCCCCGGCCATTGGTTATATGGGTCAGCTGGACCAAGGTCTTCTTTCTGCTGAAACCATCGAGGAACGCTATGGCGTCGCCACTGATCCAAGAATCAACAGCATCGTAGAAAAGATTTTGAAAAACGCGGATTGCAGTCAAAGTAGAGCCGCCTTTTTTGTGATCTCCCAAAAGTCCCATGGACAGCCCTATGAAAAGGGCCCGGGCACGGATTCCGCTGGCAACACATACATTCCCCGGGATTGGATTGATCTTTTTAAAAACGATGATGACGCGCTCGCGGCCTTGGTGGGCCATGAACTTGCCCATCACTGTTTTCTCCATCATTTCAGGGCCGCTAGAAGGCAGGCCCTGGCCGATGAACTTGAAAGCAAATTCAATAAAAGCCTTGCCGAAGAAGCCTATTCCAAAGAACAAGCTCAACAGTTAAAAGAACTTATGAAGCGGCTTTCAAAATCCGAGGAAAAAATGACGCTTCAACAGCATGAATTTGAAGCAGACGAGTTTGGCGCGCTATGGTCCCTTAGGTCAGGCTATAAGCTAGCCGGAGCCTTTAAATTGCTTGAAATACTCAAACAAAAATACGGCGAGCTCGCCTTCACAAATAAGGAACTTTTGCCTGGGGTCAATGACGCAAGCCATCCCCCAATAAGCCGGCGTGTCGAGAACCTCAAAAAAATGCGCGACAAAATTTTGGAAACCGTAAAACTGTTTTCTGACGGCGTGGAAGCCCTAAAACGCGGAGATTACAACAAAGCCCTGCCCATTTATCTCAAAATCCTGAAGTTTTTTCCAACAAGCGCCTCGGCCCATAACAATCTCGGTTATGCCTACCATTTAAAATACTGGGCAACCGCCAAACCGGCGGGTCTTAGGCCCGCTTTGCTTCTTCACGGCGAATTTGAGCAGAGCTTGCTTGAGAAATTGGAAGTTGCCTATCGCGGCGCGGATGAACGGGACCCGGGCACGATTTATCTTAACAAGGCTATCTGGCACTACCGTGCTGCTCTTGAGATAAACCCTGCTGATTTCAACACAAAAAACAATTTGGCCGCGGCTCTTTATAACAATGGCAACCTTCAGGTTGCCATTGGGATGTTTGAAAGCTTCGAAAACAGCGAGGCCCCATCAAAAATGGCGGTGCTGAGAAACTTGGGCCTGGCTTATAAAAGGAAATATGACGGCGGTACGGCTGACAAGTCTGAAACGGCCCAAAAAGGCCTTACTGCCTGGCGCCAATACCTGGAAGGCCACCAAGACAACGACATTCAGAGTCTGGCCAAAAAATGGGAACAAGAAGTTGAGGCAAAAGGCGGCCAAAAATGACCTGCTTTTTTGAAATAAAATGGCGGTTTTGGTGTCTAAATCATGGTATGAAAACAAAAGAATCAGCTGACCATCCACGAGTTAAAAAGATCGTTCGGTTCTTTTTTGCTTATGCTTTCACCACGACTCTCTTAATGCCGGTTTTTGCTGTTACCCCCCCAGTTCCTTCCCCTTATGTCGCTCCTCCCACCTATCCAAGCAGCATTACTTTGGGGCAGTCTGCTGAGATATACGTTGAAGCCAACAATATTGGGGGAAAATCTGAAGATGGGGCTATCGTCATATCATTCCCCTCAATGACAGGCACCGGTGATAAGGCGTATGTAGAGATGGCGGCAGCTGATACAGATGGCATTTATGTAGAGCAAGAGAAGGGAGAATTGATCTGGCACAGGAATGCGCTCCAACTTTATGCGGCATACCTTAAAGTCGAGTGGCATGAACCTGGTTGGGGGACTGCCGAGAAGAATTATTTAAGAATCAGGGTAAAGCCGAAGGCATCTGGAGATTTTTACTTTTATGTCAGGTCATCAATGGGGCAGAATAACACGTATTATAATTTTCCCACAAGTTCTTCGGATAAGGATCAGCAAGGATGGGAGGTTAGCAAGTACAAAATAACAGTCAATCCGCCACCGGACACCACCCCGCCAACAATTGGCGTATTTTCTGTCGCACCTGCCTCCCTCGTTGAGGGCAATGCCTTCACGATCTCTTATACCGTATCGGATTCCGGAGGCTCCGGCTTAAAGCAAGTGGAGCTCTGGCGCGCTCCGGATAATGGCAGCAACGCCCCAGGCTTTTGGGGCGTGATTCCTGTTAAAGCAAACCTCCATTCCGGCAACGGCCCAGTCTCAGGCTCATTCTCCGACGCCCCATCGCCTGCCGGCGTCTACTGGTATGGAATACACGTATTGGACAACAAAGATAACCGGAGCACAGAAGCAGAGTTTGGGCTGGGTCCAAAAAAAGTTACTGTTACCCCCCCAGTTCCTTCCCCTTATGTCGCTCCTCCCACCTATCCAAGCAGCATTACTTTGGGGCAGTCTGCTGAGATATACGTTGAAGCCAACAATATTGGGGGAAAATCTGAA
>JACQXV010000085.1 GCA_016208715.1 Candidatus Woesearchaeota archaeon
GGGTTTGACCAGTTTAATGGGAAGGATGACTTCGCCAATTTCCCGATTGACCGGCACAAAGGCAATCTTTTGCATTTCGGGCTCATAATAAAGTTTGACGAACTTACAAGCAGACGGCTTAACGAAAGCATCATAGCAGGTCTTATTAAAACAAATCAGTCCGGTGGTCAGGATGCTGATGACCGGCTTATCGCCCGTGACCGGCCACTTGCCCTTGAATGATTTATAGACCATATAACTTTTTTCATCCCTATTAAGGATGACGTCCCCCGGACCTCTATGGGTTATTTCTTCTCTGGTGGTTGCTTTTTAGCGTCATCTCCCTGACGGGATGCGTTATCCTTCGGCTTGTCAGAAGAATCTTTTTCTCTTGGTTCTGATGGTTCTTTTTTGTCTTCTATCAGTACAATTTTATCATCATATGATGATGCTTCTTTTAGTATCCGTTGTAGGATTTCCTTATTTTTTGGATTGGTCTCGGACTTAATATCTGCAGGTAGAACTTGCTTTAATAGGTGCGCGGTAACTTTTTTTGCCAGTTCGTTATATGGGCTTACAAATTCCGCCGTCAGCCAATGATGCGATGCTTTGTCCAAGAATATTTGTTTGTATTTTGCCTCGGTATCCTGCCATTCTCTTGTCAATGCTACCTTAGTTTTAGCGTCTTGTTCCTTTTCCGCCTTCGCTTTAATTGTTTTGTATTTAAGAGTCAGTATCGCTATATAACTATGTGCAAAAGAATAGTCTTTTTTGATATCATCGGTATTTAATCCTTGCATCCTTTTTTCTGAAATATTCTCAATCTCCTGGGCAGTCTTGTCGTCTCCAATATTTCCGAGGGCGTATACCGCGGTAACGCGCATAGACATATTCTTGTGCTCAAGAAATGGCAAAATGTAAGGACTATCTTCAATGTTACCATTGCTACCTAACGAACCTATTGCCCACTTTTTTGTGGCATCATCTTCTCTAGTTAACAACTTACGAATTGAGGGTAATAGTGGACTTCTATCTATTTCTGGTTTCATTCGTCCTATTGTTCCGGCTACACGAGATAAGATAATCCAATTACTCTTTTCATCAAAGAAATTCGGTCCATATATGCGGGTAGCTAATTCTGATGGATTGGGGTGCTCAAAGATATAAATAATCCCCGGAAGAAGTTCAGCACCACGAGCCGCAAGGTCATCCCATCGTTTTATGTCTTTCTCGTCCATGAAATCATCCCCTAGTGGTACTTTAGATAAAATCTCATGAGCAATTTTTTGTGCATCGGCACCACTTTCCGCAGGCAAAAAACCCGTTATCACAAATACTCCCATGATTAATACACACCAGAATTCAAATTTGCCTACCGCGCAATGTCTCCTTTTATCTACTGTGCTGGTTATCATAAACTCTACCTCCTTGCGTTTCATCAAAACGCTTCGTTGATGTTACAGTATTAGAAGTGCTTGTTGGCGTGTATAAAATATTCCATTCGTCTGTGTGATGAAAAGTATCAGCAAGACAATGGGCTAATTCATGGGGAACAGTAAATAATTTATTATTTGGTATAGTAGACCTATCTATAATAATATTATAGAGGTATCCCTCTTCACTTTCATCAAACCAATAGTCGGCAATTGCCACACCATAAAGAGGGTCGGCATCTTGACCCGGTGGTGGATTAGGACCCCATCTCCAATACAACTCGTTTACATAAAAGGCATGAAAATCTGTATTGTTATTACCAGTACCGAGACCATTTATAAGGTTTCTTAGTTCCTGATTAACTAATCGGTCATTCGTCCAAGCGGTGGCTGATATACCGTCATTTAAATTAACGCCGGTGGGTGGGTCTTGTATACTTATACTGTATGTTAATGTTACACTAACTTGTGCATATCGTTCTACGGCGATATTCCACTGGTTTTCTACATTGGCTTGGGTTATCACAGGCGCACCACCTGCTGTTTCTCTGAGGATAACGATATCAACATGCACTGTTTTTGTCTTGCTATGCATCGGCACGCTGATTCCATTGTATAATTGTATGCCGCTTACCGGTTCATATTCTATTTTTACATTAGATCCACGCTCCGACCCATTCGGCGGTTGTCCTATTGATACAAGGTGTGTCCGGTCATTAGTATCATTATCAGTAATACCATCGGCAGGATGACCATCATCAACCGTATCAGACATCAGCATCTGTGACAGTGATTCAAAGATACCTGAATTAACAGGGTTTTCGGTTAGATTTATTACGGTGGCATTATCATCGTAGTTTATACTAGGACTATCGGTTGATAGTTGAATAGGAATTGTCCCAGCACCTTTCTTGGCCGCATTATGCACACGGACAAAGAAACGGTCGGGGTCTGGAAGAAAATCAATAAAATTAGCCCTAACCGTTGGTCCAGGAGCAAATGAACCTTGCCATTTCGCAACCGTAAGGTGATTAGTGATATTGTAATTTGTATTGCAAAAATCCAAACTCACTATATCCATCATCCACCCCGGTGGTCGGATAGCAACCCAATCAGGTAAATCCTGCCAGAGGCGAACCACGATTTCACCGCCTGCGGTACTGGTGATGCTTACCGATTCATCTCCGCTGTATTCGTGATAGTCTATATCCGGATGGTCAACGGCCCAGATACCGCCATCGTTTTGAGTGTTCCAGTAATGGCCCGGGTCTGGCCCTGATAAATCAGGTTCAAGTTCTACATCATCTCCCAGGGGCACATTGTATATCTCATCTGCAATCCGGTTCCCCGGTCCCTGATTGGTGATAATCCAAGCAGTATTATAGCTATAAATCTCAAGGTCTATATCATTATCCGTTCCTGGTAAAGGCATTCCGGCTGTATAGACATGGGCATACACCCGCGGGTGTTGCGGCACATAAACAGATTTGTCCATATCAGCCAAATTGCCAATTATACTATTTATCTTTCGGTTTCTTGTCGGTATCGTCCGACTCTAACTGGCCAGAAGAATCTTTTGGTTTATCTTGTTTTGGTTCAGTTTCCATAAGTTTCTTAAATTCTTCCAAAGTGTTATTAATTCCTTTAATAGAATACTCATCAATGGATTTGCTTTTAAGTATTTCTTCAAGTCCTTTTTGTATCTTTCCGCGAAGATCGGGTTTTTTTATACCTATGGCCTTTAGATAACGGGAAAAATATATTCTGGTAGAAATCCCCTCTTCTAAGAAGTTAGATAAGCAGTAATCAATGAGGTCAGGATTGCCAAGATTGCCTAATGTTTCTATTAGCCAATCTCGCACTATCATTAGACCGGAAATGGCGTTTCCCAATTTCTGTATCTGGAGTTTAATGTTTTCTTTTTCCTGTTGGTTAGTTGTATGAAATTCCTCTTGTTTTTGTTTTATTCGTTTTCTGGCATTATCTATCCAATCTGAATGAGTTTTATATGCCTGATAGATTGTATCTCGTGCCACTTTGCCATAGTTATCTGTTCTCTTGCCGTAGTGAGCAAATATAGCAAGCACATAAGACGATGCCCCAATCTTGACAAGAGTAGTATGGTTAGACAAGAAATCACCTGCCTCATCATAAGAATCAAAAACAATTCTTTCAGAAAGAAGATTAAGATACTTATCAGGATCATCTAACACTCTTTGATACCAAGCGTTCCATTGAGAACCATCCTCCCAACGATTTGAAGGATACATGCGAAAAAGCAAGTTGACTTCAGTAGAAATATCCTTAAAACCACTTTCTAAACCTTCCTTCAGCGCTTTTTCTTCTTGAGGGGTAAGAGGTGGTTCAATAGGTGGGTGCTGTGTGTACTCTCCATATACTTGCCGTTGGAAGAACATTGAGATAAAAATACAAAAACTCACAATAACAAGTAGATATCTTTGCTTTGTCATATATCATATCCTTTCTTTTTACTATCTTATTCAATCTTATTCATTTGGAATAAGTAACATCCGGTTACCTAGAGCATTAAGATCACTTGGTGGATCGCGGAGTGTCCTAGATGTAGTCGCAGTTGCTTCCGTTATTCTCCGATAAGAATTCCAATTGTTGTCCATATAAGTCTGTCTAGCAGGGAAAAAGATATATCGGAGATTTGGGCTCTCAGGTTGATTTGTCAATAGATGACCGATTTCGTGAGCCAATGTACGATACTGTAAATCCAGAGGGATTTGAGGTAAACCTGGTGCAAGAATATTATTTTCAAGACCGATAAATGTAAATGAGAATTCTCCGTGATCAAAAGGTCTATTTGCCGGAGGATAGGCTATCGCATTAGCAGTAGGAAGATAAGGAGGAGGAATCGATGGGTCCCAAATTAAGCATACAAACCACACATCTAATATATCAATCTGCATATTTCCCTCAAATGAGCGAAATATTATCTCGGCTTCGTCATTTAGAAGAAATCTCCTATCTACAAGTATGTTAGTTCCTGTTGCATCATTGGGTGCATTTTCAAAGATAATGTCCCCAAGCCGAATTACTTTTATTCCCGCCTGTGCCCATGCGATATTTGCCCTTTCTATCTGGGCATTTACATGAGTAGTTGCTTGGGCTTGTGTACCCAATACTGTGTTGATAACCCCATCTCCATTAATATCCACGCCGGGCGGTTCATTAAACACATGTACCCTAACTTGTAAAATTCTCCGCTCTTCAGGGTCACGGTCAAACACACTTATATTTTTATCAAGGGTTATTCCTGTTGCCGGCTGATATTCCACTTTGACTTTACCATCAATAGTAGCCCGATGGGTTCGGTCGTTTCTGATAGGCGGAATTGGGTCGTCTTGTATCAGGCCAGTAACACCATCGTGAGCCGAAAAATCGTCATCGGGATTATCGGCAATTGGCAAGTCCGGTGACATCAATAGTTGCGACCTTGACCTGAATACACCTGTATTTGCACCGGTTTCAATAAGGTCTATTTCCGAGAGGTTATCATCTATATTACCAGACTCTGTTAGTGTGGCTATCCTAATAGTAGTAATTGTTTCTATGACGTTTGTAATCGTGTTCTTTGAGAAATCAGTAATCTGTATAAAGAAATGCTCCGGGTCTAAATCAATGAAGTTATTGGCTGGAGCCGCGTCATTACGCACATCATAGGCAGGTGCTGGGCCATAAGCATTATCCCACCGTGCAATCTGAACATGGTCTGTAATAGCGTTATATGAATCTATTACAACTATCCCAACTACATCCATCATCCAGCCCGGTGGTCTGATGCCGGTCCAGTCCGGCAGGTCTTCCCATAACCGCACCACGATTTCACCGCCAGCCACGTTGAGCACACTCTCAGATTCGTCACCGCTACTTTCATCATATTCTATCGCATTAGAATCAACGGCCCAAATACCACCATCGTTTTCTATATTCCAGTAATGCCCTGGATTTATCCTGTTTGGCTGTAATTCTACATCGTCCCATCCATGGAAACCTGGTCCATGCCCGGGTTTAAATACTTCCTGACCGCTTAAATTATTCTGATTAGTTATCTGCCATCCGGTGTTATAACTGTATATCTCTAAATCCACATCATAGTCAGGGCCGGGCAGTGCCATCCCGGCTGTATAGACATGTGCATAGACCCTTGGATGCTGTGGCACATATACATCCATATCCATATTCGCCGGTTTGCCTGATGCTGAAATCAACCCGATAAACTGTGTAGTCGGATCAGTTACGGTTGGCTTAACCTTAATTTCTATTCCAATCACCGTTAGTCTTATGTCATCATGAAAACCATTGCGTTCAAGTCTGATAGTAATATCATTTTTACTGGCGCTGAAATCAACGCCTTCCACCCAGAGCCGTTGAGTCGCAACACCATTTACTAATGGTATCTGGAGTTCCGTCTGACCACTGTCTTTTCCCAGCACCAGGACATTAGCGCTGTTCCATATCCTGATTTTATTTGCGCCGCTGTTTATCGTCAATTTCACTGGAATACCGGCCGCGAACGTCTTTATGCTCACATCAATCGGCACGAGGTCGTTTTCATCAGTGCCGAGAACCGGCTTATTGCTTGCGTCCTTCTGGTCTTTATCAGTAACATAATCATGATTATCGTCATCGCCGTTAAGGCCAACCAATCCCCCAAAGTCCTCGCGGTCACTCTCGCCGCCGTTTTCTTCCAACTCGGTCAGGGGCACCCAGTTAGTAGCCAAACCCCAGTTTGCCTTGGCGGCTGACAGACGATTGATGTCCAAATCCACTTTCATCACAGTTATTCTGACAATATCGCAGATAATCGGTTTGTTCTGATACTCGTATCTCAGTTTCAACACTACATCGCGTTCGTTATCGCTGGCATTAACCCCTTCCAGTTTAAGAGTTGCCGGCATATTGGTGGGCGACCAGTCGTATGAGGTATCGCTACCGCCGATTATTTTCTGCCAGTTAGCCCCTTGAATTCTGTAGACCTTTATCTTATCCGCGCCGCTGACCGCTTCCAAATAAACCCTGCTCTGATTCGGAGGAATCGATTGTTTCGTCAGGGTCAGTGTAATTATTTCGTTGTCATTATTAACCGGTTTGTCATCATCCATATCAGGTATGTTATCTCCATCGTCGTCATCATTATTTACATATATGTAAGCGCCAGGACTTTCCTCATTATCTTCGGAAATATCCCCGGCCAATGGGTCGGTCATCTTCAAGTCCAAACTGACGGCCGTCGTGTTTTTAGTCAAAGGGGTTGTAGATATTTCTTTGGCCTGAGTGGTAAAGTTATCAGGGGTTATCCGTAAAGTAATGTTACCGTGGGCGGTTGCCTGATAGGCGATTTCCTCGCCCCAGCCAGGCGGCGCCAGGAATTCGCCTTTTTTAGGGCTGGTCGTTTCTTCCCATTTGTACCGCATTACATCCGGTAAGTTTTCCTTTGTCACATGTGCCATAAATCCGTAGGATGCGGCTTTGCCGGTTGCATATATCCAGACATCATCATCTGCATCGGTCCAACCGGTCGCGGTCATTGTGACCGGTTTATTAACCGGAATATAATCCGGCACCTCAGCCGCCAGATTACCATTGATGGGACTACCAAAGTCCCATTCGCCTACCCCTTCATCGCCGGGGTCTTCGCCGGTATCCCTTATCGCAACATCTTTGAACTGGTATATCGTATCGTCTGTTGACTCTATAGTCACTTCGTCCAGCGTTCCCGGTACATATTCTACAGTCGGCGGAGGCATTGTATAAACATCGTTTGCCCTTGATATTTGGGCCGTGATAGTTGCGTGGAGTTCATCCGTATCCTCGTGATGCGCCGTGTCTTCATCTTTGATAGTTAAGAGAACGACAGCGGTATAACTGCCACCTTCTGCTAATTCCGGGAAGGTATAACTGGCTGATGCGCCTTCGGATGTAAAGGTGCCTGCAGATGGTGCGGTCCACTCACATTTTATGGCATCCGTGATAATAACCCGATGACGCCCATAAATTGGGACAGGCGCGCCCTGGTCGCCATAGACCAGAGAAGTACCGGTCAGGGTTACGGCCAGGTGGTCGGTATCCCGCACTTCACCACCATTAGGGTTTTGGGCCATTAGAATAAGCCGGTTTTTACCGCATTTCTGATAAGTATATGCCTTAACTTCTGCTTTAATCGGCTGTCCGCCTTTTATGCCATCAGCAATAACCACGCAACTGGCGCCGCCATAAGACACCATCTGTGCTGTGGTGGGTGTTTGAGGAGGCGTATGTGTTTGGGCTGGAGTGGGCGGCCCACTTATTGCCTGCGTGGACCAGGTATTCGTATCAGACCAATCTATTAATGTATCAAGCGCGCCGATATAATCGTCACCCTGGGCTAAAGCAGTGGCAGTATTAATTGCCGTCTCCAGAGTTTGCTTTTGCTGCGAATTGTTGGCGTTATCGTTTAATCCGGCCAGCACCGCCTGATAAAGTGTTAATATAGAATTGAACAACGACTGCTTAACGCCATCTGCTCTGGGTTCTGTTAGAGCATTAAGAGACAGTATAATATTTTTGACAAGAGCGGCGGCGATACGCAATTTATCGCCCCTTCCAGTCAGATAGGTGTCAAGTGCACCGTTGGTCATTTTCAATATATTCAGGTAATTTCCCCAGTTCGTGGCGTCTAATGCAGTATCCCTGAGTATTGTTACAACTGCGTAAGACTGTTCCTTAGTAAAACAACCGCTTTTGCCTAAGACTATCAACGCATCCAACTTATCATAGAGTTGCTCCTTCAAGTCATCCAAATCAGCGCCATCAAAGCCCGTGTTTTCGTTGGCGGCTTCACGGGCGGCCCTGGCAATATTGTCCATAACAATTGGCATTTTGGTCAGGAATTCCTGATAATTTTGATTGTTCATCGCCGTAACCATTTCCTGACAGGTATTTTTTGCAGTGGTCAGATATGTTCTAATCGGGTCAACAATATCTGCATTCAGCAACAGATACTCTAATTGTTTTATCAGGCCGCTTAATGTCAACACCTTAACTTTTACGGTGCTTTTGTTGAGCGAGTCCAAATTTGTTTCTACCCAGGTATAAGCAGTGCTGTCGTTAGCCAGGCACCAGAAATCTAATTTGCTGGCGTGGTTTATTCTGAAACCGATTCTGAGCGGTTTGGCGCCGTATAGCCCGCCCGCATATGTTGAGGTATAAAGACGGACAGCGCCTAATTTATTGACCTGCGCAATCTTTTGGGTATCTGTGCCGGTGAAGCCGAGCCGGTTCGCCAGGGCTAATTTCGCACCGGCGCTTTGTCCATATGTCGGGTCAGCCGTGCCAACCGGACCGGCTACGCCCGGCCCATACAAGGTTTTCCATTGCTGAGCCCAGTCAGAACCAAGGTCATAAATATTCTGATTTGCAATCTGGTCGTAATAGTAATAATCGCCTCCGCCGCCATATTCTGGCCTGCCGGTTGCTTCCGTCCACCAAACCCAGAACGCAGGCCAGTCAAAAGATTCCTCTATGCTGACGCATTCTAACTTAGTGGCATCATACAAAACCAGAATATTGCCCCAGACATAGTCAGGCGCAGTGGCATCAAGCTCAAAATAGGTGATTGCCCCAAAATCGTCAATAGATATAGTGTCGGCATTACCGGAACCTGCTATTTTATATTGCCAAGGCGTTGCCTGTGTAACCTGCAATGACTCAACGCCCAATGTGCTTAATGCGGGAACGTTTGGTAATGTTTTCAGAGAACCATCGTTTACAATCAGTTTGCCATCTGTTATCTGCAATGACTCCGGCGCACCATCGTTACTGAGGTCTATATCAAGAGAAAAGATGGGTTTATCTGGCTCGATTCCAAACAAGACAATATCTGATGCCAGAGATAAATACCCATCTTTATATGTAAAGGCAAACGGCTTGGCCGGATTTATGAGAATAAGTTGGTCATTCTGAAAGGCAACATCTATAGCCGACGTGGTAAAGAACGTTTTATCTATTATGTTATCGCTTTCCTGAAATACGCCATTACCGCTACTGACAAATATAAGGTTACGTGAAGAATGCTTGTTTTGGTCAAGGGCGATGATATCTAAAAACCCATCGTTATTTATGTCCTGTAATTTTATGATGGCCGGGATAGTAAGTGATATATTTTGAGAACTAACTATCAGCAAGTTAGTTGCATCCGAGAAGGTACCGTTCTGTTTATTCAGGAATAAGCGCAGGTTATGGGTCAGCGGCGCATCGCTGACGCCGGCGATAATATCAGGATAGGTATCGGAATTGACATCGCCCACCGCAAAGGTCAAGACATTATCTGAAATGATAACCGGATTATCCGTACCGGAAAGGGCGTTGTAGCCGACAAATATTATCCCGATTAGCAGGGCAACCGATACGGATATTTTCACCCTATTAGACTTTGGCATGTTTACATCCTTATGATGTGATACAAATCTTAATCGGAATCCGTCATTTCAACTCTGACAGTTCCTATTTTACTGTTTCTTTTGTCTCTTTAGGGTTACGATAGAGAAATATTCTGTCTTTGTCAAGAAAAATATCCGGCGGACATACTGCCTTTAGGGAAAGAGAATCGGTAGTACGTCCCGTACGGGCCGACTACTCCACGAACCCTGACGCCCCGATGAACATCGGGACACTCTAATATAACATATCGCCGGCATCAATCAAGTTTTTAGTCCGAAAATTGCAACCGCAGATGAACACGGATAAATACGGATTAGCACGGATTTCTTGGCGTTTATCTATCAGGGTACATCTGGGTGTATCTGTGGTTTATACTTCCTCGCCATACTAAACCAGACCAAATAATCATTGACCCCGCTCCAGAATTCTGATATTATTTTTCTGTATGAATGAACCTAAAACCGGATTTTACGCTCCCCGCCATAAGTGGCGGGATCTCCACCGATATATATATAGGCCGATGACATTATTGTTATTGGCGGTCGGATGTTGGTTGCTCGCTGAGCCGCAGCCCTCGGAGGATAAACTCCGCGTCGGGGATGAGAAGCAACCGAAAATGATGACCCTTTCCCAGGGCGAGAAAGTTTATATGGTTGAAAAGCCGGAACCGGGCAAACCGGCTGTGGCTAAACTGGAGATAGACGGTATGCTGTCCGCGCCGACGATGCCGCTGGAGTTCTTCGCCTGCGCCGAGGGCGGACGCGATTACGAGTCTATGGTCCTGCTCAAGTGCCACCCGCAGAATATCCATCTGTCTTTAATATTGATGGGGCTCAAAGAAGGCAAGGGGCCAGAGTTCTTCGGCGATACCAAAAAGCCGACCGGCGATTTGGTGCTGGTCTTCGTCTCCTGGGAGAAGGACGGCAAAACCGTGACCTACCGGGCCGAGGATTTGATTACCGATGCGCAGACCAAAAAACCGATGCCGCGCACCGGCTGGTCGTTCTCCGGCTCCCGGTTTGAGCCGGAAATGGATTACGATACCGGCCAGCCGACCGGGCGCAAGACCTATCTGGCCAACGTGACCAGGACGATTATGGCCACCTGGCACGACCAGACCGCGGTCCTGAATATCCCGACCAGAGGCGGGCTTTATTATCCCAATAAGGAAATACTGCCCAAGGAAGGCGTTGAGGTCAAGGTGACCTTCCGGGCGCCGGATGAAGATGAGTTAAAAGAATTAAAGAAGATAAACGAAGAGGCGGCCAAAGAGGAGGCAACACCAGAAAACCCTGATAAGGACAAGAAATGACTAATGTCTAATGACGAATGACGAAATAATTCCAAATGACTTAATTCCCGAATTCCATCAAGGTGGGTTTAGTCATTGGGGATTTGGTCATTCTTTCGGCATTAGGATTTAGTCATTCGTCATTGTGCTTTTTGCGTCCTTGTTCCGGCGGGAGCGAGAATATGATGGATATTATTAACAGAACTCAAAACCGGTTGTGGCAGCGGGTTATATTCGCCACGGTCTTCCGCTGGGGATTTTATGCCACGGCCGCAGCGGCGTTAGCGGTATTAGCCGGCAAGGTTATGGGTAATATCTGGACCGGCTGGTACACCCTGCCGGCCGCCGGGTTGGTTATCGGATTAATAACCGGGCTGTTCAAACGGCCTTCACCTGAGCATACCGCAATATACATTGACCGTGTTACCGATAAGGAAAATTATTTTGCCACTCTGTTATACTGCCTGACCAAAGAACAGCCCAACCCGGTGGAAAAGGCCTTTCCCGATGCCCCGGCGGGGTCGGGGCCGGTAATGCCTTTACAAATTCCATACAACCTGCATTACCCGTTGATGTTTGCCGTCAGTCTGATAATAATATTTATCATTACTCTGGCGCCGGTGATGTCAACCGCCACCACCGATAGCCCAGTGGCCAACAATAGCGGTCTTGTTGTGCCGGCGCCCGGACGAGCGGCAGCCGGGACGGCGAACCTGCCCGACCTGGCCGTTCAGGCGGGTATGGCAAAACTGAGAAAAGAGATAGCGCAGTTGTTAAAGGATATTGAGCAGGGCAAGTTGAATCCCGCGGCCATACTGGAAAAGGTCAATGGTTTTGTTACCGCGTCCGGGAGTGTGGAAGAACTGGCCGAGATTAAGGCGCTGCTGGAAAAACTACAACCGCAGATTCCGCAAATTTATGAGCCACGGATTACACAGATTCGGGGAGAAGTGGCGCAAAGACTAAGCCGGATAAATTCTTCAGGCGGATTTTCGCTGGCGGGAGAACCAGGCGACGGCATCGGGGGGACAACCGGCCAAGAGACGCCATCTGGCAATGTTGCCGGAATAAATACCGAACCGGGCCACATTCCGACTCCGAAAACCATAGAAGAAATTATGCGCAAGCCATACTGGCCTGCGGAATATGACGAGGTAGTGAAAAAGTATTTTGGTGATAAGTAAACGGATTAAACAGATTTAACGGATGGATAATCTGCTAAATCAGCTCAATCCGCTTACCGAAAGGAGGAAAGGAATATGAAAGGAAATTTATGGATACTGGCCATATTGGTATTGATTGCCGGTATAATTGTGTGGCTGTCGGTCGTGATGAAACCACAGGTTGATAAGAAAGAAGAGGCCGGTCCTGGCACCGCGCCCACCGCCCAAAAAGAGGTGGTGGTGCCTGCCCGAACTGACGACCGGTCAGGCGGGTCGGAAAAGTCGGTGACGCCGACCGCGGTGACGCCGACGCCAACGCCGCCGGCTCCGCAGCCGGCCCCGCCGCCTGTCGGGACGCCGCCTCCACTCGCAACCGTCCCGACAGCGTCGGGACTGGAACAAACCTTTGAACGCGGCCTGACCTGGTTGATGAACAAGCAACTTGAAAACGGCGCGCTGCCGGATTTGGAAGGCAAGCCCGATGTGGCATTCACCGCGATGGCGCTGATTTGCATTGAGGATGCCCCCGGATCGGTCACGGGTGCGCACAACACGCAATTCAATAAAGCGCTGAACTATATTTTATCAAAGGCGCAGGACGATGGTTCAATCATTGACCCGGATAAAAAACCGTCGTTTGCTATCTACAAAACCGCTTTAGGGCTGATGGCGTTAATAGAAGCGAAACCGTCTGTCAATACGCCGGAGATGAAGGATAAACTCTATGTGGCGATAACCGGCGCCACCGAATACCTGACCCGGGCACAATACGGGCCGGAATCAGACCAGAAGGACTCCGGCGGCTGGGGCTATGACGAAAAGAAGAATACGTCTAATGCGAATCTTTCCACTACCTCTTATGCGCTGGATGCCCTGAATGAATCCGGCCTGCCCAAGGACAGCGAGGTCTATAAGAAAGCCGTTGAGTTCCTGGTCAAGTGCCAGGACAACAGCGAGTATAACAAGTTCAGGTTCACGCTCAACAGTGGCGGATTTGCCTATTCGCCGGTGGAAAGCAAGGCCGGCAAAACAGTTCTGCCGGACGGCCGTGAGGCATATAAACCATACGGTTCTATGACCTATGCGGGCTTAAAGAGTTTCATCTATGCCAACGTGGCCAAGGACGACCCGCGGGTCCAGTCGGCCTTTAACTGGATTAAAGCCAATTATACGCTGGACGAAAACCCGGGCCTGCGCACCGATGCCGACCCGAACCTGGGCAAGCAGGGGTTGTTCTATTATTATCACACCTTTGCCAAGGCGCTGGACGCCTACGGTGTCAAGGTGCTGGTGACGCCGGAACAGCCCGGCTCGGCCATTCGCGAGCGTTACTGGGCGCGTGACCTGGTGACCAAACTGACATCGCTCCAGAATCCAGACGGCAGTTGGTCAAATATACAGGCGCGCTGGTGGGAGGATTTCCCGCCGCTGGCGACCTCTTACTCGTTGATGGCGCTCAATCTCTGCCGAAAGTGGGTAGACTAAAATCGGATTATAGGACGCAGATTATAGCGCGGCAGTTTGATCCCGCCATAGCGGGACGACCTGCGCTGAATATTAATATACGCCCGAGTGGATTCGAACCACTGGCCTGCGGTTTAGGAAACCGCCGCTCTATCCAACTGAGCTACGGGCGCATTAAATAGTGAGTCCTAACCCGGGCGAAGTCCCGACCTTTCGGGGCTGAGCTACGGGCGCGGATTAGAATATATCAGTGTTTATCTGTGTGTATCTGTGGTTCCAATTACCTGCCTGGCAATAACTATCCTTTGTATCTCCGATGTGCCTTCGCCTATCTCGCATAACTTGGCGTCGCGGTAATAACGCTCCACCTCGTATTCGTTCATATATCCGTACCCGCCCAGAATCTGGATGGCATTCCTGGTCACCCGCATCGCCGTTTCAGATGCGAACAGTTTGGCCATGGCCGACTCTTTGGCGAACGGTAGGCCGGCCTCGTATAACCGGGCCGCGTCATAAACCAGGTGCCGGGCCGCTTCGGTCTCCACGGCCATATCGGCAATCATATTCTGGACGGCCTGGAAATCGCAGATGGGCTTGCCGAACTGCTTGCGTTCCTTTGAATAGGCAACGCTCTTATCCATCGCGCCCTGGGCCAGCCCGAGGGCTAACGCCCCGATGCTGATTCGGCCGCCGTCCAGCGTCTGCATCAGGTATTTGAACCCATCGCCCCGCTTGCCCAGCAGATTCTCACCCGGCACGAAACAATCCTGGAATACCAGCTCGCCCGTATCCGATGCGCGCAGTCCCATCTTATCCTCGGACTTGCCGTTAGAGAACCCTTTATAGCCGCGCTCCACGATGAATAAACTAATAGGAGTGTATTTATTACTGGATGGCTTGCCCTCCGTAGTCCCGACACTTCGTGTCGGGACGAAGGAGGGGTCCTTGGCGGCCACGACAAAGGTATCGCCCACATTGGCGTTAGTGATAAACATCTTGGCGCCGTTAAGCACATAGCCGTTCTTGGACGGCTGGGCCGCGGTCTTGATGCCGTGCACATCCGAGCCGGCCTCTGGCTCGGTGATGCCCAACCCGCCGACCTTATCGCCCTGGGCCAACGGCGTCAGGAACTTCTTCTTCTGGTCGTCGGTGCCGAACATATAAATCGGGTTACAACCCAGCGAGGTATGCGCGGCCAGTGTGATGGAGGTAGAGCCGCAGGCCCGGGCCAGTTCTTCCACCGCGATGATATAACTCAGTTTATCGGCCCCGGCCCCGCCGTATTTATCCGGGAATGGGATGCCCATCAGGGACAGTTTGGCCATCTGGCGGATGGTATCTACCGGGAACTCCTTGGACTTATCAATCTCGCGGGCCTTGGGCGCGACCACCTCGCGCGCGAACTCGCGCACTGTCTGCTGGATTATCTTCTGCTCTTCAGTCAACGCTATCATAACCTATTCTCTGCTCGGTGGAGATCCCGCTACTTATTGCGGGAAGAGAAAAATAGCACTCGCTAACGCCGGAGTCAAGAAATATAGCCACACCGATGATTATCCTCGAGACGCGGCTTGGGACAAGCAGGACAGAGTTTATCCCGTAAGGATTACGACTTCAGAAACATACCGTAGTCATTTATAAACCGATACGGCCTGTGTTAATAACTCTTGGCGCTCCTTATATACTGTATGTTTTAGTAAGTTGACAAGAGACAGCGCCTGTTTTGATTAGAAATACCGCTTGTTTGTTAATCAGATGCCATTTCTTTATCAATCAGATACCACTCCGTATATACTGTATGTTTTAGTAAGTTTACAAGAGGCGTCGTCTGTTTTGATTAAAAATGCCGTCTGTTTATATTAAAGATACCTCTCCTTTTGACTATTTGGGTGCGGGGTAGAGTAGAGGGGGGTGGGGTATCCCCTCCCCTGTTTATAACGGACTGATTGATAAGAGGTTGTGGATAGATAAGTCGTCAAAATCGGTGTTTTGGGGGCTAAATTACCCTGTTTTTGGGTAAACGGATTAAGCAGATAAAACGGATCTGTATCCCGGATTCAGGGGATACGTCATCCCCCGATGCCTAACCGCCGAAGCTCGCAGGCCGCAGGCAGGTATCACCGGACACCGGACAATCAATGAGGTTACATTGTCTTAGCAGGTTTCTTTGCCCGTTTGTTCTTTGGGTCGTATTCCGGCGGGGTTTCGTGGACTTTCAGGAAGACACCGTCAATGATTTCCTGCTGGGTTTTTTCCCGGTAACCGGCTAATTTCTCCTCGGCGACCTCATAAACGTTTTTCTCTACCTTTTCCAGTATCGGCACAATCTCGGCCAGGTATTTTTCATCAGCCGGTATCTCAATGGCGGTCAAGCCGTGTTTTAGCCAAACCTTGAAATACCGCGCCTCTATCTCGGATTTACACTGAATGTGCTTGTCTTTCCAGTAATATAAACGGACATCATTTGCAAACATCGTCTTTTCTATACGGATTTCCTGCGGGTCAACCCGGCTGGGTAAATCCACCTCGCGCAGGTCTTTGCGCGGCTTGATATATGTCCGATAAAATCTCGCAGGGTTCATATTTAATCTTTATCCGTTTCTGTGGCTAATTCTTCCAATACCCTCTGCATATCTACGCCGTCCTTGGTCTTCCCCCTTTTGCCGAAACTCTTTGCCTTGTCCAGCCGGGATTTGACCAAATCCACCACCGCTTTGTAAACCTCTAATTGCTCCGCCTCTGTCAAGCCCAGTATATCACCCATAATAATTTTGTCAAGTTCCCGGCGGTCGGATTTAACCTTGTCTAACGATACTTCATCCGAAATATAAGCACCAAGTTCTTCAAAGACAGATTCCACCTTGTTGGATAAGAAATTCCGAAGTATTTTAGTTCGCCCATCGTAAATGAGTTCGGGGTCTATAATTGGCATTGGTATAATTTCTGGCCCATAAATAAGAAGAACCCCTTCTCCCATCAGTGTCCGTCCATAAATTTCCGTAAAGAACGAACCTAAAGTAGAGTTTAGAAACCCTACTATAGATAATATTTTATCCTTGCTAAA
Organism: Candidatus Woesearchaeota archaeon; assembly: GCA_016208715.1. GTDB lineage: Archaea > Nanobdellota > Nanobdellia > Woesearchaeales > UBA11576 > JACQX01. The sequence continues at coordinate 16,843 of JACQXV010000085.1, forward strand.
TGGTTGTATAGCAAAAAAGGTATCGCCAATAAATAATTTGTGTGGATTTAAGAAGTAGCCAAATGCTTCATCAATAAAGCGCTTAGACAAAATAGGGTCTTTAATCTCTGCTAACTCATACCATCGCTCACCTCTGCTTGCACAGGTTGGCCTGGTATTGAATTTCTTCCGTTCACCCCACTCAATATACTTAAGCATATTCGTTCCTTTGAATAATTCGGCACCCATTTGTCGCCTTCTTTATGCATCCAGAATTCCTTTTCTATTTTCCAGTGTTTTATCTCGGCTTCGGTCAGGTAAAAGAACTCATTGGCGCCGGTCTTAATACCAAACCGCACATCTGCTACTTCTTTCAGGGGGACTAATTTATCCTTACCCTTTCTTAGAATCTCAAAGAAGATTTGCGGGGCCCGGATGTATTTGCCCCATTTGGCGCCGATATAGGTATTGGTCTCTTGATCAAACCCCTCTGCCCAAAGTTCTTTCTGGCTCTTGGGATAAATGCGCATCTCGTCATTTTCGTAGTATTCATTATGCCCAAGAATGGTTTTAATCAGCCCGTCTATGGCATCCAGCCGCGCCTTTTGCCTTTCCCAGATATCGGAAATCGGCGGGATGTTGAGTTCGGACAGTTTCTTATTGAGTTGAACAAAGCGGACCAGATTGTTATCACGTTCTTTAGATAACTTTTCTCCTGATGCCTTTTCCAGAATGACAATACAGGTATTAATATCAGCATCGGCAAACCAACGTTCTACCTTGGATTCTATGATAGCTACTACCTTGGCGTGCTTGAGGAAGAATTCCTGCAGGCCCTTGCCGTAGTCCACGTCCAGCCAAGAGTTGGAGACGATGAATCCAAAACGTCCGCCATTATTAAGGAACTTAAACCCGTGCACAAAGAAATAGGCGTGAATACCAGCTCTCTTAGAGAGTTTTGCCAACGGAACATTATTTATATCTAATAAGGCATTATTTATCAGTTGCGCCTTATTTACGCCAGTGGTTGGAATTTCCTCCTGACGGGTGTAGGGCGGGTTACCTACAATACAATCAACGGTGGCCGGATACGGAATAGTTATCTTAGCCTTGCCCAGCCCTTTGACCTCGCGCATCCGTGATTTATCATATTGCTTATATTTAGAGCCGCCCAGGGTCAGGTTGAAGAAATCATCCCGCAGGATATAAGGATAATTTTCCTCAACGCCAAGGTCGTTGATGGCCAGGTTGATGGTGGCTAAGTGCGCCGGGAACTTGGCAATATCCGTGCCCCAGAGCGTCTTTAAGATGTCCTCGTGGCCCAGCCGGCGGTTCATCAGTTTCTTGTGCTGGTATGCCCGGACTAAGAATGTGCCGGTGCCACAGGACGGGTCAAAGACCTTGTCCTTCTCGTTCTTCATACAAAACCGCAGGATAATATCCACGATGTCCGGGTTGGTGAAGAACTGGCCCAGATTATGCCGTTCCTTGGCCGGTATCAACCCCTCAAAGATGCGGCCGATGATATCCACGCCGATTTTGGCAAAATCATATCTATCAAGGAAGTTGACCAGGTCTTTAATCGTATCCACCACATCGCGGTGTTCGGGAAAGGCAATCTGGTCTATGAAGTCCGTGGTATAAATCGTCTCGTAATCAACCTTGAGCACCTGGTTAAAGTAGTTCTGGAGATGCCCGGCCAGCAGTCCACCCTTGGTAAAACTATCAGGTATCTCTAACTTATTAAATACATTAGGGTTCTTTGCCTGCAGGACATCGTAGAAGATAATTTTATTAATCAGGAGATAAGCGGCCTGATAGGCGGTCTTGCGGTAATCCTGTTCCGGGTCGTCAGAACGTTCCCAACTCTGCTCGGCAAACCATTTCCTTAAGTCTTTGGCAAATGTTTTATCCTTATGGACTCGGTCGCGGATAATCGGGGTGTAGTTATTGGCCAGAAAGTCCACTTTCTGATGGAGTATGTAGCGTAAGACTTCGTCCAGATTGCGCTTGGGCTTAGGGGCTTTGCCGGTATGAATTTCATACAGGTTAATCAGAAATTTCTCCAGCCCCCGTGTAATCTGGCTCTTATAGGTAATGTCTTCTATCCTGTCAAGGGTTTCTATGGCGGATAGGGTAAACCAGTCTATCTGGTGCTTGTCTTTGGTATCAAACCAGACCAGTTCCCTGAAGTTTGAGGTGGCAAAGTAAGGACTGGCCCGGTATTTGGCCTCGCGCTGGGCTTTGTCTATAACGTCAAGACGGGTATGTTCTTCTTCGGGTTTCTTGAATTCTATCAGGCAGAGAATCTTCTTGCTCTTAGGCTCTTCATAAATCAGGGCGTCCGGACGCCTGCGGTCAACATCGGATGAGGTATCAAAGACGATATCGCCGAACCCCAGCCCTTTATCGGCGTTAATCCGCTTCATCCACTCAATCAGTTTCTGGGTGCCGGTATTCTCGTTGTAATGGATGTTGGCAAAGGGCTGGGATATTTTGGTTTTGTCTGGGGTCATTTTATTCCTCACCCTTAAGTTTTTCTCTCTGTTGCGGTGCATCTAAATAATACGCCTCATCGTGCGGCCCAAATAACAAAAAGATAACCGAATTAGCCGGAATTCTACCGCATCCAGTACATTGATTAAAAGTTTCCTGTTTTAATCTTCGGCATTCTTCACAGACTAAATATATGATAATAAAATTCTTCTGTAAAGGGAAACTACGCAACCCGTTAAGATTTCCTTTGAGCGGCTCGCCTAATTGCAGAGGATTTTGCAGGATATAATCTTTCTTTTTCCGAAATGGCTCTTTTAAGTGAGGATATTTTTTAAGGCAAGTTTCAACATAAGGTCGGTGTTTTGCGATGTAACTGGGCATAAAGCATATTTACTTGCCGAAAACATCTTTGTCATCCAGCAGGGTTTCGTGTTTTAATCCTTCACGGGCTTTCTTGATTTCTTCTAATAACTTAGGTGATTGGTTTATGATATCGGTCATAGTCATCTCAACCCTGCCCATATGTTCGCCTACGATTACGCCTTCCGGTTCGCTTATGCTGATATTTAATGGATCACTACTTGAATAACCTTTTACTGAAATCCAGCCAATATTCTTGATTGGTTGTGCCTGACTAACAGCAGAATAAAGTTTGTCTCTATTTTCTAAATTGGTGAGTCCCACATCTCTAATTAGAAATAATGCTTTTTTAGTAGAAGTAGTCATTTATTATCTCCTTTTGCTTGAGGGGGAGGAGCTACCCTTACCCCTATGGAATCATATTTCATACCATTTATGATGGTGCTAAAATCATATGCTCCGTATTTGGGAAAAGCCATTTGGAAGCTTAATATTATTGTGGACGACCCGCCACCTGCTCCAACCTGAAAATTCCCCTTAATCCGTGGAGCAATATCCTTACCATCCGCATCAATAACTCTAACTTCTACCGTATGTGGATGTCCACTTTCCGATGCATCGGCATCAATTTTTACTACCAACGCTCCTATTAAAGAAATCGGTAATGTCGGTCCCCAAACATGTGTAATACCAGCACGTAGAATACTAACGGTCCCATCTGGATGCACCGTTGCCGCTTCGCCTAATAATAGCACTACTTTCATAATAAAATACTATTACCCGAACTCTTGCGAAATGCCGCTTTTGTCATTCTGAACGGAGTCCCGCTTCAGCGGGACGAAGTGAAGAATCTCCGTTTTATGCGTATTTGGGACGAGATTCTTCGCCCTTCGGGCTCAGAATGACACTCTCCGGGTGGTCTTTTTCCCATTTCGCAAGAG
>JACQXV010000268.1 GCA_016208715.1 Candidatus Woesearchaeota archaeon
CAATACGGCTTCAAACGATAATTTTCTCAATGCCTTCCTGCATATTGCAGTTTACATTGAGTATATCTACACAGTTTTGTTAACATCTTTATTCCAGTTCTGTGTCTGGAAGATGTATCCCTGTGTAGAGTTTATCGTCCAGAGCCCCTTTGCTCCATCTCCATTACAGAGACTTCCTCACTACTACGAGCTCATCCGCCAGTCCTATCCGCCTGTTGAACTTCGTTTACTCAACTTATATCAACAGCCCTTATTGAATAGGGCTTTCCCAACTTTGACACTTAACCTTTTCTTAAGACGCCTTGACCCATTATATCCGCAGGAGCACCTGATTCTGATAACATCCGTTTTATTTCTCATCAGGTGTTTCAGCCTTCCCTACGACGTAATAAAGGTCGGCCTCCTGAATACCTTGCAAACGACTTCACGCAAGAAGCTCAATTTCGGTTTGCAGTCTTCGCTTTATGCTAAGGCTTCCCAGATTGATAGACCCCTGAGTCGTTCCCACTTCAAAGAGCGGTCTGGCCGTTTACATTCGAGCTTTCATACTGTCTGTTACCATCCAGTATGTCGAATATATCTACTTGGCTGAAACGGACAAATTGCCAAGACGGGACTCTCACCCGTTAGGCCAAATATTTTGTTGGCTGCACGTCGAGTAGAGCAATGGCGCGAATAGTTTAGGTCGAGCCTATCTGTTTCTGCCCCTTTCGGTTGACAGTGCCTCAATATCTCAACCATGCTCCGTTTCCATCGCCCCCTCTAAAATTCCGTACGGTGGGATTTCCCCAATACGGCTACAAACGATAATTCTTCTCAATGCCTTCCTGCTTCCCAGTTTACATCGAGCATATCTACAGCCATGTTGTTATCATCTGTTCCCAGTTCTGGATGGCATTGGGGTCGCATCTTCATATGTCATTTAATATCTCTCTGACTCGCTTCTCCAATTTCCTACCAGAATTCATATAACCCTGCGCCCGCTTCACCGCGCCGGGAATTGCAGTATATCCCACCCCAAAGACC
>JACQXV010000269.1 GCA_016208715.1 Candidatus Woesearchaeota archaeon
CGCTGCCCGAACTCGATGGACCGGCACACCCCATCGCAGCCCTGTTTTCGCGCGGTATTTCGTTCCTCAATCCCGATGGACCGGCACAGGTACCAGACCCTTCTTCATCATATTCCGCTCATCGTATTCGGGAATGTACGTGCCATGATGCGCGGAAGTCTACAACACAGGGCCATTTTAATTAAGCGTTCGCAACAATTCCATGACTTGTTGATTACTTGTCCCCCTTTGTTGCTGCCATTACTTTCTGTCGATGCTTCTTCGTCAGGATCTCTATGTCACCGCTCTTGTACAAGACAATAATCTTACCATCTTGATGATCTTGCACGCACGCGCCTATAATGTCGTTGTCACTCATTGTGTTGACATTATCTCGGGGTCCCCTGAATGTCGTGACTCCACTCGCTTGCGCCGTTACACCATGTACGCTGGAACATACAAGTAATTCTTGCGTATCCTTATGTATAAGTGGAGGCGTTGTTCTTGTCAGCTGCAACCAGAATGAAGATCCCGTCTCTGTCGGAAGTAATACCTTCTCTTGGTAGTGATCCAACATGTTAATATTGTGCAGTTTCCACATAATAAGCATTTTCGATACACAGTCAGTCGGCAACCTCTCTATTATAGCTGTGAACGCAGCAGGCACCCCCGAATCGTCGGTAAAGATTGTGTCAGTGTATGTGAATATATTTGAGTTCTCCGGTACGGGTCCGAAAGACTCAACCTTTATAAGGATTCGGCCATTTGGTTTTAACTTTAATTGGTCGTCGCGTAGTTCTAGCGGGACACCTTTTTCGCTCACATAAGCCCACTTTGCGGGAATGCACACCTGTGTTTCGTTGATTAGGCACTCGCTTATAAACATAGGAGTTGGTTTTAGGCGTATTGCAATAGACTGACTTAGGTTATTAATCTCTAATAAGGCCGTGATCGATTCCGCAAATCGGATTGACTTAATAGATAGCCCAGCATGCTGGAAATGGAGCGAGTCCGGGAATCGGAGTTCCGTGGCTGTCTTGTGCTTATTCTTGCCATTATCCGACGGTTTATAGCCATCGATTATGCTTCGGTTAGTACCACGATCATTCTCGCCACAGGATGACGCTAACAAGATAAATACGCACATGGAACTCGTTAGGAATCTATGATGCGAGATATTCGGCATCTGGTTATACCTCATCTCGATATTCTCCTTCCAGCTATTGCGGCAATGTTCATCCGATAACATTTGTGGGTATTCCGCGTATGAATTCACTGATGATAACATTGAAACCCATTTTAAGGACACGAGTTAGGCAACACACACAACCACATGCACATGCAACACAATGGGATAGAAATTGCCCTTCCGGTCGCCATCGAGCATCTCCCTCTCAGGGCTACGTAACTCGTGTAAGGATTTGTAGCTCAGCTGCATCTCTGTTTATCCCTGCGTATATTATCTCCTGCTGGGGGTCTGACCGCCATGCGGAGGAACATTATATATGGCTTTACGATCCAATGGTGTCAGTAAATCATCATAGTATTTTATATATTTCTTAATAAAGGCATCTAGGTTCTTTTGGTGCGTTGGCGTATCGTACCTGCCTGAATAGTTCTTGTTGTCATCGTGATGCTGGCCTTCGGCGAAGAGAATTATGGCTATAGCGTGATCGTTGGCGAA
>JACQXV010000270.1 GCA_016208715.1 Candidatus Woesearchaeota archaeon
ATCTGCCTTTCTGTTTACTGGTGAGTTCGTCTGCTCAGCGTGCATGTGACCGCCGTATCATCATAATATAAATATCTTTCGTTAAGACGGCGTTATTGTGAATAACACCCAAAATGCTTAAATAGGAGCGGGGTACACCGCTCTTCTATTTTTGGCTGTTTAGAAGCTCTTGAAACTGACTTCAAGAGGGCCAATCACAAAGCAAAAAGAGAAGGCTTGACGAACGCAGGCAGTGGAAACACCTGACTTCTTTAGTCCTCTCAAAAAAAGGTGAAGACATGAGAAAGATTTGCATCATCAACCAGAAGGGTGGTGTTGGCAAGACAACCACTACAGTCAATCTTGCAGTTGGCCTTGCAAAAGAAGGAAAAAAAGTGCTCGTTCTTGATATGGACCCGCAGGGAAACGTGAGCGCGTGCCTTGGCGTCGAAAGTGATAAAGACATGTATGACTTCTTAATCGAGAACGCAGACATTGCACAATGCACCAAACGCGTCGTGGAGAATTTTGATGTCATCACAAGCAATGAACGATTGCACAAAGCAGAACTTCTAATGAGCGGAGAAGCTGCACGCGAACGCGTTCTCAAAAAAAAGATGGGTAAAACAAACGGGTATGACTATATTCTGCTTGATTGTCCACCATCACTGGGCCTTCTGAATCAGAATGCGATGCTGTATGCCGATGAAGCGATCATCCCCGCAGCAACAGATGTGCTTGGCGTCGATGCTCTGCGCAAGATGGTCGCAGCAATCCAAAAGATGAATGAAGTCTTCGACCATACGTTGGCAGTAAGCAAAATTCTGCCGACGATGTATGACACCAGAGGAAAATTATCAAAAAACATGTTCTCACTCATGCAAAGCGAGTTCTACGGACTCGTGACCGAACCAATCCGCCTCAACTCAAAAGTGCGTGAGTCACCGGGAGTGCAGAAGCCAGTCATTCTCTACAATAAAAATGGCAAAGGGTCGCAGGATTATAAAAATTTCATAAAGGCCGTCTTGCGCGACGAAATGAAATATGACAGCAAAGCTTCGAAGATTGCCGCGCGTGGGAAACTGCAGATCAAGGAAGTGGAGATCTAAGCATTTTGTCTCTACAATGTCATAAAAATCCGCCGACAGCGCCCTACCTCGGGCTAAAGCCCGAGGCTTGACGGGCACTTTCTTTGACTGCGGATTTTTAGGACGCCAAAAAAGAGCCAACGCCCTAAAGGGCGGGGCTATCTTTTTTGAGCGTGTCAAACGACGGCAGAGGACCACCAGTCAAACATATTCACTTACGTTCGTAGCTGTCAAAAACCACCACAAAAACCACTGGTCTGTGACGGTGGTTTTCGAGCACAACAATATTCCAGGATCAGCGGGCGCGCATGAAACCACCAGTGAAACACTGGCGGAATATTGTTGTTTGAGCATAGCTCAAACGACTTGCGGCATGTTCGCTTCGCTCACCCCTGCCCGCCTTTTGAGCATACTCAGCATACCACCACCATCCACCGATAATAGATTGCACCAATCATAGATTGGTGGTGTGCTGACATATAAAAAAGGTTGTAGGTGATGATTATGTAGCAGAGCGATTCTATTGCGATGCCGCCACGACGCTTTTCATGAGAAACACGCTCGCTCTTTCGCTTATTTTTTGATGGCCTTGAGAATTCGGGTGCAACCCATCATAGAAGTCATTTTTCTTAAGCAGATCAAACATTGGAATATAAAGCAGGCCGTTTTCAGTGCAGAATGACTCAAGCACTGCGTCGTATTGTCGTATTCTTTCGTTTTCATAATATTTGATCGGATTCCACGGGATGGGGGCGGTTATCGCTTCATCAACGCAAGTTAACCCAACAAAAATAACAACCTTTGCCTGTTTCTTTGCTAACGCGAGCAGTTTCTGCAAATTACGGTTGTAATCTTGAAGAGAGACTCTTGGATTGTCTTTTGAGTTCACGTACTGAGAATCGTTAATGCCAATGGCAAACATGATGACATCTGGTTCTCTTGCTTTGGATTCCGCTTCAAATCGTTTAAGCAGGCTGAAGGTGTTATCACCGTTGATGCCACAATTGTATATCTCCGCATCTACCCTGCGTGATTCAAAATGCTTTCGCAAACGACCGACCCAGCCACCCTGGTCTGGATCGTACGCCCCCCACGTGATGCTGTCTCCAAAGATGCAGATCCTTGTCATGATGTTCACGCACGCAGTGATTGGCCCAAAGCTCGCCGCCACCGATGAATACACGGTTATTCGCTACCGTTATTCGCTACTTATGATACGGCAGATTGTTCATGATTGTGTATGCACGATAGATCTGCTCGATTAAGAATAAGCGCATCATTTGGTGCGTGAATGTCAGCTGCGAAAATGAAATGACAAGATTTGCTCTCCGCAACACATTCTGCGACAGGCCCGTAGAGCCTCCAATGACGAACGCGATATCATACTCTTGGTGAAACTTCTTGATCGCCACTGCAAACTCTTCGGATGAAAGTTCCTTCCCCCGCCTATCAAGAACAATCACGATCTCATAATCACTTAGGTGATCAAGAACATCCTTGCTTTCCTTCGCTTGCGACACTGCAACTGCATGTTCATCAATTCTTGCTTCCTTGAGTTCGATTTCCAGCAAGTCACAAAACCGTCCAAGTCGTTTCTTGTACTCGGCGATAGCATCACGTAGATAAGGTTCCTTGATTTTTCCCACTGCAATAATTCGGATCTTTTTCATCTGCTTTTTGCGCTTGTTCTTCCGGGATGATTGGCGTAAGTATGATCACACAAACATGTGCGTTTCTTTGACAATATTCAGCACCAGCATTGTCTCTGTACGTTCAACAAAATCGTATGTCTGTAGTTTTTTTAGGAACTTGTCCATCTGTGCGCGGGTCTTGAATTTTGCTATGACGAGCGCATCGAATGGACCGGTATGGTCGTACACAGCCACAACATTTGGGTGGGAGGCGACCCGTTTCTCGATTTCAAAGAGTTTTCCTTTTGAGATTCGTATTTCTATCATGATCGTGACATCATAGCCCACCCTTTCATAGTCGATTGTTGCGGCATATCCTTTAATGATACCCTCTTTCTCTAGCCGATTTGCCCGATTCATTACGGTTGCGGCTGAAACGTTGAGTTTTTTTGCGATCTGGCGATAGGAAAGCCTGCTGTTTTCTATAAGCGTGTTCAGAATTTTCTTGTCGAGTGCGTCGGTCTCCATTTGTTCAAATCTGCCTTCTTTTTTGTGAGTAAATTAAACAAATTTTTAAATTTTTCGTTTAAGTGTAACAAATGTTCAATTTTTCTTCAATTAGTTATATAATTGCCTCTGCAGTTCATATGGGATATGTCTGATATATGCAAAAATGAGGTGAGGCTCATGGAAGAGGGCACATCTGCGATGAAGGAAAAAACGCTCGACAACATCTTTGAGCAACTGGATAAAAACGGTGTGAAACGCATCATCGTTTCTTTTTCTGACATGGATGGCCGGGTCTATCATCCGGTGCTTTTGTACAACGGGAGCAAGGAAGATAAGAAGCGAATTGCTGAAGAACTGCGGTGTTGTGACCGGCGTGACGGTATTGTGAATGGCGGGCTGCCGACAGACGGTTCTTCATTCCCTGGCTTTGATCTTGATACTTGCCAAAGCGATATGGTCATTACTGCTGATCTTGACACGTTTAAGATATGGAATCGCAATGAACTGGCATCCGATGGGAACGTGCAGCAGGAGACTGTTGCACACCTGTGGGCTGACATTAAGAACCCCGACGGGTCTGAGTATACTTGCTGCCCAAGGACGATCCTCAAGCGGGCGGTCGCGTTGGCAAAAGATCATGGTGTCGTCTTCACCGCAGGGAGCGAACAGGAATTCTTCGTAAGCAAAGCGCCCAAAAGGCTTGTTCATATCGATGATGTAATCTATTATCAGGAGGTTCCAAAATGGCTTTGTGACGCTGCGCTCGACATGAGAGCAAGAGGCATCGAAACCGATTATATTCATCATGAAGTTGCTGCAAGCCAGTTCGAGATTCGCGTCAACTACAAGGATGCGCTCAGCAAGGCGGATGACGTATTGTTGTATAAGATAGCGCTGCAGGAAGCAGCTCGCCTGCAAAGGCTTTCCATCACATTCATGCCAAAACCGCAGGACGGAATCAATGGTTCGGGCATGCATGTCCATTGGGGCATGTTTAGCGAGGACGGGAAGAATCTAATGCATGATCCTGCGTCAAAGACTGGCTTCTCAAGAGAAGGAGATGGGGTCGTCGCCGCGCTGATGCAGTATGCAAACGAATCTGCGATCGTACACAACCCGACGATCAACTCGTACCGCAGGCTCAAGCCCGGCTATGAAGCCCCGACGGTCGTCTGTTGGGGTCCAAAGAACAGGACTGCGATGTTTCGGCAGCCAGCGGAGAGAACACGCATCGAGAACCGTGTGCTCGATGGCGTTGGAAGCCCCCACCTCAAGTTTGCGCTGCTGATCCATGCGGCGCTACACGGTGCTGAGTACGAACTCGGCGCGCCTGTCGAAGAGAACGTGTTCCACTCTGATGTCGTCAATCGCCGCGGGCTTGTCGCTGTCCCGCAGGATTTTGGCGCTGCTATCGAGGCTGCCAAGGAAAGCAGTTTCCTGAAAGAGGCATTCGGCGAACGCGCATACAACTGCTTTATGGCCTTGCGAGAGAAGGAGTGGAGTGAGTACAAGAAAGATGCCCATAGCCAGAGCGAAGCTATCAAGCTTGCATGGGAGTGCAAGCGGTACTGGGACCGTTGATTGCGTAGTTTCTCAATGTTTTGTATTTGTTTAGCAGCGCCGTCATCACAAGCCTCCATGGGTTCGGCGTTTGTGTCTTGTGAATATAGAAAAGGAAAAATTGTACAAAATTAATTTAATGTCCTTTTCGTATTTGTTTAGCAGCGTCGCCACCGACCTGCGAGCTAACAGCTTTCACATCGTCTCGCACGACTCTCGGTTCGGTAATCAGCTAAATTTAGATGAAGTTTGAATTAATGTGTAAAGGTTTGATAGTCGAAGGCGACTTCGGCGAAGTCGAATGTCGCCTGAAGGTGCCAGCTGACTTTTCA
>JACQXV010000271.1 GCA_016208715.1 Candidatus Woesearchaeota archaeon
CCCACACCCGGTTATACTATGCCGGCGCTTCCATATCGAATATACACTATCCCCTGCCCCCTGTGAAGAATATCTCTGAAAATATTATGTATGCAGGCTGTCCTGACTGGGTGCGCTAAATGGTTCGTTATCACACCATAAATGACCCGCACCCTACTGCTGGGTGTAGGTATCCTCTACCAACCCTCATCTCACCGGATATTACTACCGGACATAGCCGATAATACCACCTGACCCTGCCTATATTATCCCTGCCGATACACCATATTATACCCTGATACATCGTCTATTATTCGGTATGTCATAGGGTGTTATCCTGTAACCGGCGGGGTATCAGCCCTGTTCTACAACCATAATACCCGCTGGGAGTTATGGTAATATCCCTGCTGATGGCGGCAGGCAGGACTGCTGATGACGGCTGATACTGGGTATCCCACACCCCCCTACCCCCCGTCCCCCCCCCTACCACCCCTCTACCACATCCATACCAACACCCTACCCACCTCATATCAACCTATGCCATATAGGATACTACCCTGTGTGTCAGCCAATAACACCCCTGCTGGCTGAGGATATGGGGGTATATCTACCCCCTGCCCCATCTGTGCCATATAGTCGTTACCTCACTATCCAGATGCATATCGTGACCTAACCAGATGGGTATCTGGTAAATAATTCATCCCCTTTGTAAGGGGAGGTTAGGAGGGGTAGAATTCTACCTCCCCTATCCCCTCCTTACAAAGGAGGGGTATTGAAGGGTCTCTTGGGTCCCCAGGGGACGTCTCTTTATCCCGTATCCTGGGTAGCAGTATATGGACCGGTAGGTAATTACTCTTTTATGGTTCGTTACCTCACCATAAATAGTGCGGGACGAACCTGCTAATCCCCTCTTATCAGGATTGGTAGTAGATATGTGCAATAGAGGCAAACGGGAGTGGTTTGAGGAATATTCTGGAGTAATTGCAGATCTATTAGGTGTTTATTCCAGTGGTACCGGTTTGTCTCACCCTACCCGCTTTTGTAGTAGGACGGCGCTACGATAGAATCAGTCATCTTTTATCGCCTCTTGAGGGGGATAGGTGGCTGAAATAGGCGCACCATTGGTCGGCGTAAAGATAAAAGTAAACTCAAAGGCATCAGTAGATAAAGCACAGACCTGAATAGTCGGCCTCTTTGTTTTCCACGCAACAGTCCCGGATAAAGGACCTGTAACGATTACCTTAGTAATATCAGAAGGACTGATTACCCATCTATAATCTCCATCTATATCAACCGGTATAATGGTTGCCTGATAGGTCATAGTAAAACCTACTGGCATATACGGAATCGGGGCGTGGGGCACAAGTTCATCCATTCTGCCTTTAGGTGCAA
>JACQXV010000262.1 GCA_016208715.1 Candidatus Woesearchaeota archaeon
CACATTCCTCCGATGCTCACACTGATGAAACATACTTACGCCAAAAAGGCTACGAGATCGACCAGTTCATCTACTACTGGGACACCATCGATTACGATACAAAGTTCATAATTGCCGACCACATCAGCGACGAGAAAAGTGAAGCAGATGGAAAAATACTCATGCGGAAACTCAAAAACAACCTCAAAGAACCACCCAACAGAATACACACAGACAACTCATACGACTATCCCCGCGCAATACGTTGGACATTCGGATACAGAAACGTCATCCACATCCATCACCCATCATGGAAAAAACAATTCAAAAACAACCCCATCGAAAGATACCACAACACCATCCGCGAAAACATCAAAGTCATGAGATGCTTCTATAACTCAACAACCGCATACAAATTCCTAACCTTCCTCAGAAACTACTACAACTTCCTCAGACCACACACAACACTCAACGGACAAACACCCGCCCAAGCCGCAGGCTTCGGCCAATGGAACTGGTGGACGCGCATCAAAGCCATCATCAATAACACACCATCAAATAGACGATAAATAAACACTGTCGTTTTGCTTGATAATGTCAAGTTAAGTGTCAAAGTTTAAAGCGTCTTCTTGTCTGGTAGAATGGCCGAACGGCAACAAAAACGCGGGTAACGTAGCTGCCGTTCGGAGGATTGATTCCTATGATTCAAACCGATTTGAGTAGCTTTAGCTATAAAAAGGGTTCGCTTGTGCCTTGGTGCAAGAGGTGTGGGCGAGAGCATTTCTACAGAAAGGGTAAAAATGCGCGCGGTTTTGCGCGTCTGCAATGTAGAAGTTGTGGTTTTCGATTTGTTTGGACAAGCGATCTGCCTCGCCGCCGTGTCTTTAGCAGTATCATGAGTTTTGCTGCAGAACTATATGCATCACCAAGTATGGCTGCAAGCCTGAGAGGAGTTGCTCAAGTACTCAAGAAAGTTTTTGACATCAGCGTGAGCCATGAAACGGTAAGGCAATGGATTCTTGCCGCAAAAAAAGTAA
>JACQXV010000263.1 GCA_016208715.1 Candidatus Woesearchaeota archaeon
AGTAACAGCTTGAGAATACTCCGCAGCAGAAGGATAGTGAATTACGTTTTCTGCGCCAAAGTCAACTATAGTGTTCTGGGCATGGTAGCCATAGCCGTCGCCTTTGTCTTTGTACATCTCAAGTACCTTCTTAATTTCAGCATCGAGAGTAGTGTAAGTTCCATCCGGCTGTTTTTGCACTGCTCCCTGAAACAGCACGGCAAGAATGTTTGAGGCCAAAGCAAAACTGGGCAGGAATAAGCCATTTTGTTCGCAGTAAACGGAAGCATTGTAGGGAGTAAGATTAATCTGTTTGCCTCGCTGGTTACGAATAATATCTTTGGCGAGGTACAATTCTGGATAAGCTTCAAACACGGTGCCGTCAGCATCAGTACATACCAGATTTTCCAGCTTGAGGTAATCGCCGGCAGTGCTGACTAAAGGTGGAGCGGCAGGAGGAGTTCCTGCGCCGCTTCCTGGACCTGCTCCGGCGCCACTGCTAACATTGCCTTTTGTTTTTCTGGCTTCTGCGGCGAGATGCGCTCTAATTAAGTCTTCAGCAGTTTTTCCACGGTTGATGATGGGAGAGGTCATGTTAGTTTTATTATGCTTTTTTTAGTTAAGTATAACTTTTTTACGGCGTGCGCCCTGCGGGCGCACCACGACGTACCCCACGAGCGGCGCTGGCCCTGCTGAGGCTGCTGCTAGCAAGGAGGACGAAGTTACCAACGTCGTTGCAACCGAGCCAAGCCGCCCTTTTACTAGTATCAGTTGCACTTTTCTGGCCACTCCAGGAAAACCACAATTTAGCGGGTCTGCCAAAATATTTTCCGATATCTACCAAAATAGAGGGGTGGCGCAAGCCGGTTAATTGGGTAACATAACGAACTGATGCGGGGTCAGCCAATGCTTGCTCAAGAAGGCTATCCTCCAAAGCAGCTTTGGAAAAACTTAAAGCGGTTCTGGGTTGAGAGGCATTGACAGTAACAGCTTGAGAATACTCCGCAGCAGAAGGATAGTGAATTACTTTTTCTGCGCCAAAGTCAATTATAGTATTCTGGGCATGGTAGCCATGGCCGTTGCCTTTGTCTTTGTACATATCAAGTACTTTCTTAACTTCAGCATCGAGAGTAGTGTAAGTTCCATCCGATTGTTTTTGCACCGCTTTCTGAAACAGCACCGCAAGAATATTGCAGGTTAAG
>JACQXV010000023.1 GCA_016208715.1 Candidatus Woesearchaeota archaeon
AGAGTCTTTTCTCAGCTCTCAAAAGGCTGTTTGGAAATACTGTCAAATCTCAAAAAGCACCAATGATCAATGCAGAACTGTTTTGTAGGCTAATCGCCTACAACATAGGCTTACGCCCACAAAGATTTTCTACAGAGCCCCGGGTATGGGAAGATTTATAATAAAGCCCCTTTCCTTTTGAAGTAAATAGCGGGGTAGGGCAGTCAGGAGTGCCCGATGGGCTCATAACCCATAGGTCGATGGTTCAAATCCATCCCCCGCTATTGTATTCTTTTAATTAAAATAAGCGTAAAAGTGGCTCAACAAAGTGAGTCACTTTTCACGGATCTCCGACCACGGGATGTTCCGCTGTCAAAAGTTCACCACTAAAGCAGCAACTAGAACTCTGGCTTTTTTGCAAGACAGACCGCAAACGAACTTTTGCGTTGCAATCAGTCTAATTGATCTAAATTGTCACATCTTTTGACATTAAGAAAAAATTTCATCAGGCCGCTTTTCGTCCTTCCTTTCGCTGTTGTTTGAATCGCTTGCTCAACTCCACAACGTCTCCAGTGGCTTTTCTTGTTTGTGCATTCCACTCTTTAAAGTCGTTGTCTAACTCGAGCTTCCAATCCTTCTCAACATCCTCAGGAGTTCTTCCAGTAGCTTGTAAGTGAAGCGTCTTCATGTCACTCTTGTAGGCAATACAATCCTTCACGACATCATCAGAATTGACGATAAACTCCTGCAACGCGACCCGATAATCCTGATACATTTTGAGAAGAAGAGCTTTTTGACCGTCATTAAGAGAAAGAGCTTCAGGCATCGCATTAAAGCGCTTCTGGATCGCTCTCATCCGCTCGTATGCTTCTTTTGCTTTCTTGAAACGCGCTTCTTCCTCTTTTTCAACTTCTCTCCAGATTCCACTTGTGCCAGATCCAAACCAGCCCATGCCAACACCTCTTTATTTACTATTAAAGTAGGATACTAAGATATTTATAATGTTGATCGATTGATAGGAGCACCTACTTTATAAGTTTTTGCTTGACAGACAGGTTCTGTCCAGGACCTTGCTACGTTCGGCCGCTGCACTTGTGCATAATCATGGGGCGTAATCAAATACGGTGATGGAAACCGGCCTTGGGAGAGGCCGAGTTTCCTATAACGAGGAAATAATTTTGTTCAACGCTCGCTCGCCATGTTTAAGCTAAATAATAAAGCTAGACTGGTACGTGGCGTTGTGTTTCTCGCGTCAACTCGCAGGTCGGTGGCTGCGCCGCTAACAAATACGAACATTGTGCTGTTTGTTTCAGCGCGGCAGGGTGGCAGCTGACAATTCGGGAGAGCATTAAACATGGGCTCTGTCCCGAATCTCGCTTACGCTCGGCCGCTGCACCGCTCGCTGTGAATGTGCTTGTCATCCTGTCGCCGAGAGGATGTCTGACACAATGTAAATCGTTTCAGCTCGCAGGGTGGCAGCGGCACACTCGGGACAGAGCATTAAACATGCAAATCTTTATAAAGAAAATTTCCGTGCGTTCACGCGATGGGCGCGTTCAAGATCATTGCGGTGATTATTCTCTTCAGTCTTTTCAGCGTCACTTCTCTTGCAGACCAATGGATGTTTGAGTCATCTTCAGTGATTGTCGATGTCAACATCACTTCAGGAATCCAAATCCAAAAAATCAAACCGGAAGGATTTACAGAGTTCGTGACTGCAAATCTTTCGTTTGTTCCGGTTGAGGATGAATCACAAGTCGTGATCAGGCTGGATACAAAACCAAAAGCAGCACAGCAAAATGAGATAGTGCTCTTCCGCTGGGACAACCCAACAGGGGATGATCTGGATTTTCAGTTAGCGTCGCGCATGAAAACAAAAAACGTGCATACACTCATTCCAAAAAAGATACCATTTCCATTAAGCATGCAAGAGCTGCCGGCAGACGTAGTGGAATTTACGAAACCAACGCCCAACATCGATTCTGAAGATCCCGCAATCATCGAGAAAGCATCAGAAATTGCGGCTGGTGAAGACGATCTTTATATTGTCGTAAGCAAGATAGGATTATGGACCAAGACAAACGTCGACTACAACCTCAGCACGCTCACTGCAGACGTATCACAAAAAGCGAGCTGGGTTCTTGAGAACCGCAAAGGCGTGTGCGATGAACTCACGAGCCTCTTCATCGCATTGTTGCGCACGCTCGGCATCCCCGCACGCTTCATCTCAGGAATCGCCTACACGGACTCCCCGCTTTTCCCAGAAAATTGGGGAGCTCACGGATGGGCAGAAGTCTATTTTCCGGAGGCGGGCTGGGTTCCGTTCGACGTCACGTACGGCGAGTTCGGGTTTGTCGATCCTACACACGTCAAGTTCAAAGTCTCTGCGGATTCTGATGATCCTGCAACACGCTACGTCTGGCGGGGCCGCGGCATTGAAGCAGTGGCGGACACGATCAAAGTTAGTGCCGTGCTCGTTGACCATGTTGGAAAAGTGCCTGACTTTGTAAAACTTGATCTGCGCGCAATCGAGGACAGAGTCGGATTCGGCTCATATAATCTTCTAGAAGCGACCATCACAAACCTTCTTGATTCGTACCAGACAGCGACCGTGCTTCTTTCAAAAATCAACGAGCTTGAAATGGAAAAAGACACTGCCCGCAGCGTCACGCTGGCACCAAAAGAATCAAAGAAAGCATACTGGCTCGTCCGTGTCAAGGAAAGCCTTGATTCCCGCTACACCTACACATTTCCGATTGGCGTATTTTCACTCAAGAACACCTCTTCTGTGACGAGCTTTGAATCAAAAGAAAATGCCCCCGTATTCACAAAAGAAGTCATGCAGAACATCATTTACCAATCTGAACTTGAAGTGAAAAAAAAGTATTCAAAAAAAGTCGCCGTCTCCTGTGGCCAGGACAAGGAATTCTATTACGTTTACGACGAACCAAAGATCAGCTGCCGCGTGAAAAATTCCGGCAATGTTCTTCTGAGAAACCTGCGCGTGTGCCTCGAACAAGACTGCCGTGCAGAAAATCTTGGGATAAATCAAGAGGGAGTGTTCGATTTTTACATCAAAAAACCAATGAGCGGCAAGAAGAAACTCGCGTTCGTCGCAGAGAATGATGCGGTTTCCAAAGCGACATTCTACGACATTGAAGTGTTCGACGAGCCAAATATCGAAATCAACGATCTTGTGTTTCCGGCAGAAATACGTTACGGTAAATCTTACCAGATCTCCTTTGTGCTGAAGAAGAAATCCCAGTCAGAACCAGCCAGCATTCACACTACAGTGGGTGGTGCGGGCATCATTCAAACATTTGATGTTAAACAACTAGTCGCCGATCACAAATTCACCATCAATCTTGACAGCAGAGATCTTTCAGTCAAATCAAACAGGTTCACCATAAGAATTTCAGATTAAGCTTATTGACGTGACGGTTCCGCAGCGCATAGTCATCTTCTTCAAAGATATGGATAAGAATCTACGAAACTTATTTAAATGAACGTTCCTGATGGACTCTGTCCGGAATTGTGCCGCTGGCTGCCCCGCGAGCTGAAGTGATTTGCATTGTGTTGGATATCCTATGGTCGACAACATCGCTTCAAATCTCGACGGCGAGCGGAGCACCGATAGCGGTGCGGCGGCTGAGCGTAGCGAAATTACGGACAGAGCCTCCACTGATGGCTGTCGGTTTCAGTGAAGAAAGAAGTTTCGGTGAAGAATAAAGGTGTTTAGTTTGAAAAAATCTGGCGCGTGTGCAACACTATTTGCAAAGAGTGCCTTTGTTGCACTCATAGTTGTCATGATCTTAACAGCGGGATGTGCGCAACTCGCCGCGCCAGGCGGGCTAGTGAGGACACCGCCCCAAAAAAAAGAAACTGCGCCAAACCCACTCTCGTGCAGCATCGATGAAGATTGCGTCTGCCAAGGCATAGACAAGAAAACCGGGAATTGTTTTATTGGCAATAAGCAATATTATGAAAAGTATGTCGACAAATCAAAGGGCTGTCCTGACTTTTGCAGCGGCATCGCAGGAAACTTGGTTGTAAAGTGTGTCAACAACGAGTGCCTCCAGACATTCGGGTGTGTACTTGATACAGAATGCAGCGAGAAACAATCATGCGTGAACAACCGCTGCGTTGACGGCAAAACCGCGTCTAGCAGTGACGCGCCCAGCAGTAGAAGTCAAACGAACACGTGCAGCACCGATGCTGACTGCGTGGCTGGCGGTTGCTCGGGCACCATCTGCCAATCAAAGAAAGCAGAGCCAGTGGTCACGACGTGTGAATACCGCTCTGAATATGCTTGCTATAAGCAGATTTCCTGCGGTTGCGTTGCAGGGCATTGCGCATGGAACGAGGATGCACGATTCAAAGCCTGCGTTGCACAAGCAAAAACACAGGAAGGCGGCGACTTCCCCGTCTAATCGTCTGTTGAAGAACTATCTGTTGAATAATGATCTGTTGAAGAATGAGTTATTGAAGAAAAACCGTGTGATGATTTCATGTTAGATATAGACCTGTTCCGGAAAACGCCTCAAGTCGTCAGAGCGGACTTGCGCAAGCGTAAAGACACTGAAAAGCTTCTCTGGGTTGACAAGATTCTCTCACTTGATGTAGAGTGGAAGAAACTCAAGAGCGAAGCAGAGCTCCTTCGCAACACACGCAATGTCTTGTCAAGAGAGATTGCGCAGCTCAAGAAAGAAAAAAAAGACATGAAAGACGTGACAAAGAAACTCAAGGAAGCCGCGGACATCCCGAAACAAATCGATGACCTAGAACACAAACA
Source organism: Candidatus Woesearchaeota archaeon (assembly GCA_016208715.1). GTDB lineage: Archaea > Nanobdellota > Nanobdellia > Woesearchaeales > UBA11576 > JACQX01. The sequence goes on from JACQXV010000023.1 coordinate 4,772, forward strand.
AGAGGATCTCAGAAAACAGATTGATAATTATCTCTTACGAATGCCAAACATTCTTCATCCAAATGTTCCTGCAGGGGCTGGCGAGGAAGACAATAAAATAGAAAAGGCATTTGGAAAAAAACCCTCGTTCTCGTTCACTCCGAAAAGCCATGTGAATCTTATTACTGATCTAAACATCGCAGACATTGAACGCGCGGCAAAAATATCTGGAGCGCGGTTCTGGTTCCTTAAAGGCAACCTCGCGCTTCTTGATGCTGCACTACAAAAGTACGCGATTGATTTCATGCACAAGCGAAGGTATACTCTCCTGCGCCCGCCTTTCATGATGAATCGAGCATCTTACGAAGGCGTGACGGATCTTGGCGACTTTGAGCAAGTGATGTACAAGATCGACAATGAAGACCTGTACTTGATCGCTACAAGCGAGCATCCAATGACTGCGATGTTCATGGACGAGATCCTTGACGAGAAAGACCTTCCAATCAAATTTTGCGGCGTGAGCGAGTGCTTCCGAAAAGAAGCGGGAGCACATGGCAAGGACACCAAAGGCATATTTCGCGGCCACCAATTCACAAAGATAGAGCAAGTGGTCATCTGCAAGCCCGAAGAGTCATGGGACTTCCACGAAGAATTAATCAAGAATGCCCAAGACTTCTTCACAAGCCTTGGCCTGCACTTTAGGCGCGTCAGCATCTGCACCGGAGACATCGGCACTGTCGCTGCGAAGAAGTATGATCTTGAAGTGTGGATGCCGGCGCAAAACACGTTTCGTGAAGTTGTGTCGTGCTCAAATTGCACTGACTACCAATCACGACGCCTCAAGATCAGATACCGCACTCCACAGGGAACTGTACTTGTGCACACGCTTAACAGCACCTGTGTTGCCACATCACGCGCGCTCGTAGCGATCCTTGAGAACTTCCAGCAAAAGGATGGAAGCATCAAAGTTCCCGATGTGCTGGTGCCATACATGAATGGCGTATCCATCATCAAAAAACACGTATTTGTTTAGCAGCGTCGCCACCGACCTGCGAGCGAATGCGGTGGTTTGATGTAGGTGCGACTTGCTTGTAGGTGCATTGAGCGTGTTGGGCTTTTTCATGATCATTCCTGCGACTCATGACAACCCCGCAGCGTAGATGTACCCTCGGAATATCAGGCGACCTCCGGTCACCTACGACATGTACAGACTAAACTATTTTTGGGATCCCGGTCATTCGTCGACGCGAGGCAGGATTCCCAAAGGGATGCCGAGCGTCGCAGGAAGGATTATTCACAAAAAGCATGACTGCATCACGCAAATCACAACGGAAGATGGCGAGCGTCGTGGCGACGCTGCGAAGTTGTTTGCTAAACAAATACAAAAACACTAAAGACCTGTTCACGATTAATGTTTGACAAATTTTCAGCACGAATGATACAAAGAGGTGCACACTTGTGAAAATCATTCCAGGATGGTTTTACATCATCATCGGAGCGATTGTTTCATTATTGTCCTATCTCATTAGTTATGAGAAGATGCTCCTTTTTTTCTACGCGGGAATTATCTTCATTGGCGTCGGGGTTACGAAGATTGGCTTGGGAAAAATTCTGCCGGAAGTTTCACGAAAAACGGCCTACCAACAACCCATCAATTTAACGCCGCAGCAAATACAGCAGCGAAGCCAATTGCACAGAATGGAAGCGATGCAGAAAGCGCAGACTCCGCTGACTCCACACGCACCTTCGTCAACGACCAACCTTGCATGTGCTAACTGCCGAGCCAGGCTTCATCCTTCTTTCTCGTACTGTCCACGATGCGGGCAGAAGTTGGCTGTAAGAAAGGAAGTTGGCTGTAAGAAAGTAAAAAAGGCTTTGTGCAGCATTATTGTGCGATTACTGTGCGCGCGGGTCGATGATCGTGGATCAGGCGCAAGAAAATACAAAAAAAGGTTTTGTTTGAAACTTCGTCAGTATTATAGTTAATAACATTAATAATCGGATATTTGTGGGATAAAAATCTGCTTTCGTGGTGCTTTTTTGAGTTCGTTGATGAGTTGCTGTTTGTTGTAGAACACTCGTATGACGAGCCATTGTTTGATGTTTTTCCAGTATTGTTCTATCGGGTTGAGTTCCGGGCTGCAGGGTGGAAGGCGGATCATTTTGATGTTTTGATTTCTGGGCGTTATTGAAAAGCTCTGAAGTAGAATGTTTGACCAGCACCGCTCAGCCGCGCTGCGCGCGTCTTCGCTCAATCAGCACCACGCCCGGCTCGTGATGGCGATGTTCCCGTCTATGGCTGACGTCCCCCGATGGGGCGTCCCCCCTGTCAGCATCGCTGGTTTTAGTTTCTATCTCTCGCAGAAAGGCGGTGGTGCTGACTGTGCTGGTCGAGCCTTTCAATAACGCCGATTTCTGACATGCGCGAGTACTTCTTTGGTGAGATGCTATCGTGCGTGTGTCTTCTATGATCATGCACCGTATGTGGAAGCGCGAGTAAATTCAACGCTTAAGAGGCCATCAAATGCCCTGCGATGCTCGGATATCATTTCCGCCATGAGAATTTCAAGATCCCGTTCTTGCATGATTCGCTTTCCTGCACGTTCCAGTACGTTTGTGTTTCTCAAAGACTCGTACTGCTGGAAGAATTCGCTGTCTGATCCAAAGAGTTCCACCTTTGTGACGCCGAACGGCGAAGCGATTCCGAAGACCCGTTGCTGCTGATAGTCAGAAATACGCCAGTGTTCATCACACGACTCTAGATTCCCTCCCGAAGGGAACATGATGCAGACTGCGGCAAAATTTCTCGCTTCTCTTTTCCCGAGAGAAGCTTGTTCGCGAATACCATGATAGATGAAGTCAAACGCGGCTTTTGGGTGCAAATGATACGGGAAAGGGGCGCCTACCTTGTGGAGGTTTTTTGTGATGAGCGGAAACAGCTGTGTCGACAACCGCAGGTATTCGCTGCCTTGTATCTTTTCTTGGGACATCTGCGGATAGAACACCCATCGATTGGGGTCGGGATAGAATATCCATTGATACTCCCGCTCTGCTCGTTGTGAGATCCTCACCAATTCCGCTTCTCCTTTCTCTTGGCTCATTTCAACGGTATAGTGCCCGAAAAAAATGTCCTTCGGGATATACAGGTGGTTTTGTCGCGGGTCTCGTCGCAGCATACGCAGTAAATGACCCAGCATATCGGCACCTCACCAGCGAACCTTCAAACAGAACCACAAAAAAATATTACTTCGTGCACGCTCCATCCTTACACGCGCATGTCGTGACCGTCATCGCCGCGGTGCGTCCATGCCCATCAGAACTCACTCCACGGCCAGGAACCTTCGCACATGCGTAGTCGACAAGCGTGTTGTCGTCACGGCAAAAGTCTTCACGATCAAAGCGACTTTCATCAGAACCTGTCGTAATCCGCACCCGGCCTTTTTTGAAGAGATTTCTCTCAGCGGACGGCTCACAAGTTGTTCGCGTCTCCAAGTGCCCTTGTACGATAAGCCCAATCAAATGCGGAGCGACCATTGAAAGCAGCTTTGCAGAGAGCTGATCATTGACTTTTACGACCTTGTCTGCTTCTAACGCGGCTTGGATATCATTGTCGTACACCAAAACCAGAGCGCCATCTCTGTTCTCCAAGGCAAATGTATGATCGAAGTTGTTGTAAGAGAATTTCTGCGATGCACCGTCGCGCAAATACATGAAGTCCGTACACTCCGGGCAGATCACTTGTGCAGGAAGATCTGTCGTTGGCACAAATCCGAATGCCGCATAGCCATACCCATCATAACCCGCGAGCTGGTGTGCTGCAGCAAAAAGAAATTTGATGGCGTTCCCATCACGCAAGACATGGGTCTGCCCTGACTCGAGCGGCGGAAGTTCTTGCGTGTCAATCTTGAGCACTGCTGAATTCGTTGTCGGGTCAATCTCGGAAACCCTGAACGTGTACTGTTTTCCCTTCAACGCGTACATCTTTTCTTCATGCAGATTAACAAAGCGGACTCCGCTGTCAACATGAACGTCGGAAATCTTCACGCACTCAGGACAAAGAGGCACGTGTTGCTCTGGAGCCACTTTAGAAAGCGTGAATTCAAACTTATTTGGGAAGAATTTGTTGATTGTGATCTTGATACCATCGCGCGTGACGTAAGAATCGCCTTCGCCAAGCAGTCCTGTTGCTTCGCGGGCATCTGTGTTGTAATTGATGCCTATGCCGAATGTTTTGTCATCATAATAATATCTTCTGGTGTTGTACTCATAGATTTCATCAGTAAGTGTGAGTCCTGTTTGAGTCTTTTGTGGAGGAGCCGCAAGCGGTTGTTGTGACTCTTGTGTTTTTGATTCATCAGCACCAACAAGAGGAGTGGAAGCTGTCGGTGCTTGTGGTAGTGAATCCTGTTCTGCCGAAGGCGCCGCTGGCTGTGTAGATTGTCGCGGCACAAGCGCGCATCCAAGCAAAACAAGCGAGCACAGCAATACGAAGAAAACCGAAAGCAGTCTCTTTTGCCTTTCAAACACGATATCAATCACCCCTCAAAGCGGCAGAAAGAACTAACTTAAATACGTTGTGGAACCACTGGCTCTGTAGAAAATAGTGCCGGCACACTCACCACCACCGCCCCTTTGCGAGAGATAGAAAGAAGCACATGCGCGCTGACAAGTTGAACGCCCCCAGCGGCCATCGATCCGCTGGCACTCGAACTCCAGTCCGATTTCCGC
>JACQXV010000024.1 GCA_016208715.1 Candidatus Woesearchaeota archaeon
CTTCAGCCAGCATGGATGCTTGTGGATAGCGGGTTTCATAATCTTCTGGAACTCCTTCAATTAAGGGTACTTTCTCAAGATATCTCTTTGTCGATACTCGCAATGAGCGACGATGGACGATAATGTTTTTCCTGCCTTCAGGGTCCCACCAATGAACGAAAGAGTCTCTTGTTCTAACGGTTGCCATTGACATTGCTTTCCTCCTTTTAATGGTTGACTATGTTTGCGGTTGACGAAACATGGTTTTCGGCCATGTACCTGATCTTATATCTAGATGCTATGTCTAGAATGTCACTTTTTCGCAGTTCTGGGTGAAGCTTTTCTGTTGAGAAGATTTCAGTATAGGGTCCAAGTATGCGACGAGGAGCTCCACTTAGTCTGAGACAACCACCACTGCGTAGAAACCAGTCAGCTTCGCCGAAAGGAGACTCATCATCTATGTGGCTATCAACAAACAAATCCAAGAAAGGAGGTGGCAGACCAGGTGTAGGAATAGTGTTAAAATCTCGGCGTCCAAGGATACGGACAGAACAGAAGGAGGAAACTTCCTGGCATAGATTTGGAACTAATCTGTCTATAACTTCGAGTAAGACCTCCAGGTCATACTCAGACCTTCGACGGAGATTCAAAGATGATAATAAAAATAGCCCTACATTCTGCACTCGTAGATCGACGATGAGCGGTTGAACAATCTCATCAATTAAAACGCGATATCCGATTTCATAGGAATCCTTCAATGAGATGTTCTTTAACTTCGCATATCGTCTGTGCCCGTCCGGAATCGACGCAGTCGCCGGGAACGCCGTTTTTAACCTGCCGCCGCCACTGAACTAAAATCGAAGAACGCGGCTCCCGGCGGTCAGGTTGAAAAACTTTGTTGGGTGATTTTTTTAATTACCTTCCTCGTCTTGGAACGATTTCAATACATATTTTCCTTTCTCTTTGTCCCAGAGCACATCGACACCAAAATCACAGTACATGCAAAACCAGATTTCCATTGGGTCCTTCTTGGACAGTGCAGCGAAGGTCGGCTTGCCAAGTTTTTCAAGAAATGATTCCCCCCAATTTCCGGTCTGGTCTTTGGTAAGAATCAAAATGAAGCTTCCTCGTTTTCCAGCTTCATCCTGGTAAACACCGATAAGGGCAAGATCATCTACCCCGTCATGGTTTAAATCATCGGAACGCGTGAAAGAGACTCCGTTCTCTTTCATGATATCCGATCCGTTCTCGTAGAGTAGTTCCTTGGGAATGGCTTCTTTTGTGAGTTCAGAGGCTAGAGTCCATGAAGAATCCAGTTGCTGCAAAGGAATGCCTCTAATTTGTTTATGAACAGGTACGAACTCGGTGCGGAGCCACCATGCGTAGTTCTCCGGTTCTGGAGAAACTATGGTTCCCGCGTGCTTGGCCGTAATAGTGGAACAACCACACAGTCCAA
>JACQXV010000247.1 GCA_016208715.1 Candidatus Woesearchaeota archaeon
CGATTCACCCCGCCGTATTCGGCAGAAACGAGTCGGAGACCAAGATGAGCATGGAACCACAAATGCTTCAGACGTTCATCTTCTGCAACATTTTCTTTATGGTGCTGTTTGTCACCCTCCTCTGGCATCGCTTCCGTCTCGAGAATCACACCGCGCATGTCGAAGAATTACGGATGAAAGCGAGTAGTGCTTAATTATGTTCACTCAAACCCCTGACACCTCTTGGTACATGATCGTCGGTTACATCGTCTTCATCACCCTGCCGACTCTGTTTATTGTCAGCATGATCTGGCGACAAAGGAACTTGAAGAAAGATGAGGAGATGATCAGCAGTTTGCTGAGGGACGAGAGGAAGTAACTGGACTTACGCAAAACCAGTCAGCGTCATTGCGAGGAGTGTTCTTCGCGGAGCGGCACGAAGCAATCTCTGAGCGTGACCGAGATTGCTTCGCAAAGTGCGCTCGCAATGACGGAATCGCGAGTAGCAAAAAAGAGGCGACCAAGAGGTCGTCTCTTTTATTTTTAGGTTTGCCGTATAATTCGCCCATCAGAAAATTGTTGTGAGGCATCTATGCAAACGATCATATTGAAAGAATCTCGTTCACCTTATACCATCGGCGACGACGTGTTTGTCAAAGAACCTGTCTTGCTTGAACGCGACGGACAAGCGATTGCCGCACTTGTGCCGCTAGATGAATATCGCACCTTCATCGCTTGGCGCAAAAAACATATCAAGGGTGATGTGAAACTCGAAAAAGATCGTGAAGCATTCGCCCGTCTCAAGCCCGAACTGCTTAAAACCCATCTCGGGGAATTCGCCGTGATCAAAGATGGCGAGCTTGTTGCAACAGGCAAAGATCAACAAGCATTGGTTGATCAGACCTATCAGCGTTTCGGCGTCGTGGATTTGTATGTTAAGTGTATTGAGACTCAAGAGCGTATCTATCACATCCCCGGTCCTCGCAAAGCAAAGAAACAGTAATGTTCAAATACAACGCCGACTTTGAACCGCCTGCGCCGTGCCTCGACATTCTCGTTTCGCATCCCGAGATTGCAGAAACATCACGCACATTTTCATTCCAACTTGACACTGGCTCCGACATCACCGTGCTGCCGCTCAACATCGTTTCTGAACTTGCCTTACCGCGTGCAGGCGAAATTCTTGTTGAAGGGTACGACGCTAATCAAGATCAAGCGACGATCTACTTTGCCACCTTGAGCATCAAAAACTTTGTCTTTCGACGCGTTTCAATCCTTGCGATTGATCGTTCACAGGGGTTGTTAGGGCGCGATGTTCTCAATTTGCTCGTAACAAACTTAAACGGACCGAAACTTCAGTTCGATCTCACGACAAAATAAATTTCCGCCGTAGGATCTTCGCCATGACTCTTCTCACCGCCGCCGATGAACGTGGTCTTAAAGGGTTAAGTCTCGACAGCCGCGTGCGCCAATTGTTTTACGGTCTGCCGCACGAGACGGTCAA
>JACQXV010000248.1 GCA_016208715.1 Candidatus Woesearchaeota archaeon
TTGACAGCATTAATACCGATGCCAGCTTAACCCGTGAGCACGATCTTATCGCTAATTCTATTAACAAACTGCTTAAAGCAGTTAATGGATACCAGGCTGAGCTTGTAAAGAATAAATTCAGCGTTGAATATGGGAAACTATATAGCCTTGCATAAATAACATTACATAATGTAGCATGGTATCCAGGAGGGAATATCATGCGAGCAATTCAAATTTATGGACATGCGAAAACCATTAAAAAATTGGTTGACCTCAGTAAAGAGGCTCTCCAAGAAGGAGCCTACCGTGTCGCCCGCCGGCTCCATGCCGTGGCCCTTAATATGGAAGGTAAAACGGCGCCGGAAATCGCCGACATCCTCAAGGTTGCACGAGTTAATGTTTCCATTTGGCTGCGAAACTGGCAACGGAAGGGAACGGGGGCGATGCTGGAAGGCCACCGGACCGGCCGTCCCCCAAGTCTCTCTGAACATCAGAGGTCTAAGCTGGCCGATATTTTGGATAGCGGCCCCGTGGCCCATGGATTCACCTCCGGCGTTTGGACATGCCCCATGGTGGGGAGGGTTATTGAGGAAGAATTCTCCGTCTCCTACCACCCGGCTCATGTTTCCAGAATCCTCCATGACCTTAGATTTTCAATCCAGCGCCCCAAAAAGACGCTGGCCCGCGCCGATAAAGCGCTCCAGTCTCGCTGGATCCGATATCGATTCCCCGATATTAAAAAAAAGCCAGAAACGAAAGGGCGGCCATCCTCTTCGGGGACGAGGCCAGCTTCAGGCAGGACCCCACCCTCTACCAGACTTGGGCCAGAATAGGATGTCAGCCGGAAATTCCCACTATGGGCCAGCGCAACACCCTCAAAATCTTCGGCACGATCGAGCTTTACTGCGCCAGGTTCCTTTATCAATTTCAAGAAGTCTTCAATGCCGAGACCTACATCGAGTACCTGGAAAAGATTCTGCGGCATTATTACCCTCGCAGGATACATCTCATTCAAGACAACGCCTCTTACCACAAAGACAAAGATGTCTGGTCATGGTTTTCGGATCACCGCAGACGCATCGAGGTTCACAACCTGCCGCCTTATTCCCCAGAACTCAACGCCTTGGAGAGAATTTGGCACCATACGCGGCTCCACGGAACCCACAATCGCTATTTCCCGACTCAAGACGAACTGCGCTCCACTTTAACTTCGACCTTTCGCAGCATTCAGCGCAACCCAACGCAGGTTCAGGGATATTTATTTCCATATCAATAATGTAACTTTATTTATGCAAGGCTATATAATCAACTAACTTTTGAAACGGAAGTAAAAATTGAACCGGAAGGCTTGTTGGTAAAAGTTAGTTGATTAGTTGCCAA
>JACQXV010000264.1 GCA_016208715.1 Candidatus Woesearchaeota archaeon
ACGTGAAGCTTAAATACGCGAGGAAAGATGAGACTATTCTTACGCCCAGCGATAAAGGCGTCCTGGAAGCGGAATACACGAGGGAAGAAGATCCGGATAAAAAAGGAACATACTTGCCGCTAATGCTCAAAAAGACCGACGGATCTATCGTCGAATACGAATATTTTGATGATGCTCCAGCGCAGAGGAAGAAAGAGACCATCTCTCTAAGAGGGGAAACGGAAGAAAACACTTATTTTAAAGATGTGCCCGGGAGGAGAAGCGCTAAACTGATAATAGTGGAAGGCGTGGTAGTGGAGTCTTATGCCTGGGACAAAAACGGTCTTCTGCGTAGCGTGGAGAAATCCCCGGAAAGGACAACGCCGCTGGATAAGGGCGTTACCAAAGCCGTTTACAACGAGATCGCAGATCCGCTGAACCCGGGTGTGGGGCTGCCGATAGAAATTGTTAAAGATTTCAAGGAAGAAACGGCCGAAGCCGGGTATAACGTTTGGACCAACTGGCGTAAACCCGTGTTTGACCTTTCTCCCGGGTCCATAACGGATAATATTGATTGGGTTCGCGGTGAATTTAAAAGAATGAGCGAAGCCGGATACAGTGTGGTGCGCATAAATATCGGAAAACATTACCTGGCTTCAGAGTATTCTCAAGATGAACTCGATGTATTGTTAGGCGAAGCCGAAAAATACGGGTTAAAGATACATCTCAGCGGGCTCGATTTTGTGATGATAACCAGAAGCGAGACCCCTTTCGATGTAAATCGGCCGCAATCGACCGTTGATTTTCTTAAGGAGGTACTGGCGCTTAAGAACGCAAGGAACATACACGGGATCGATTTTAACGAGCCGGAACATCTGATCTCCGAGAAGGAAGGCGGGAATTATGAGAGCTTTACTGTTAAGGACGGCGAAGTAAAATTCCCGGATCAAAAGAAAGATGACGTATTCAAACACCTTCAGTATATCATCAAAGAGGTCAAGAAGATAAATCCCGAGCTGAAGGTAACGATCGGTATCAATGTTACTTCGTCAGTTCTCGCTCCGGACGCGATCAGGGCCGGAGCCGATTATATCGATCTGCATGGGTACCTAAAGGGGGCCCGGGATACGGATGATTATCTCAAGATACTTGATGTGTATATCAAAAAACTGCCTTCCGGCATGCCATGGGGGATTAGCGAGATCCCGACGAATAACCCCAACATAGATGTCATAAGGATCATAGAATGGGTCGCTGATCGCGGCGGGATCTATGCCGCGCCATGGGATTCCATAAATATGGCCGGAGAACAGGACTCAGAAACGTGGGGTAAAGCTGAGAGGGATAAGAAGGAAGGCGAATTAGCGAAGATAACAGATAAACTTCGGGCCCAAAAAACGGGATATACCGTTTATGTGAAAACAGATGAACCTATCGCGATATCCGCTACGTATCATGCTAACGGTAAGAAATCGACTGAATCTATAACTATCGGCGGGAAGAAAGTTGAAAGCTATGAGTATTATGATACCGGCAAGATGAAGAGGTCAGAGAAGAGCGTTGACCGGTTGACGCCTGCCGATAAAGGTGTGGTAGAGGCTGAATACAATAGTGACGGCAATCCGACAAAACTGGTAAAGATCGACGGGACTGTCGAAGAGACTACGTATCATATTAATGGCAAATTGGCGACAAAGAAAGTGACAAGCAAAGGGCAGGAAGTTGAAAGCTATGAGTATTATGATACCGGCAAGATGAAGAGGTCAGAGAAGAGCGTTGACCGGTTGACGCCTGCCGATAAAGGTGTGGTAGAGGCTGAATACAATAGTGACGGCAATCCGACAAAACTGGTGAAGATCGACGGTACTGTTGAAGTAACTACGTATCATGCTAATGGCGTAAAAGCGACGGTTATAATTGAGATTAACGGCAAGGCGATGGAAAGTTACGCGTGGGACAATAAAGGTAACTGGGTTTCTTCAAGCAAGGACAAGAGCCGCTTAACGGACGAAGATAAAGGAGTGCTTAAGTCTGAATATCGTGATGGGAAATTGGTGAAACTTGTAAAGGTCGACGGCACAGTCGAAACGACGACGTATCACGCTAACGGAATAAAAGCGACAGTTGTAATTGAGGTTAACGGCAAGGCGATGGAAAGTTACGCGTGGGATGACAAAGGGAAACGGGTTTTTTCAAGTAAGGATAAGAGCCGTTTAACGGCTGAAGATAAGGGTGTGCTAAAAACTATATACAAGAACGGTAAACCGGAAAGCATGCAAAAAGCTGACGGTACGGTTGAGCGTCTCACATATCACGCTAACGGGGAACAAGCGACAACCAAGATATTTGATAGAGGTAAGGTGGTCGAAAGTTACGCGTGGAACGATAAAGGGATAATGACCTATTCGAATAAAACCGCGGATCGATTAACGGCTAAGGATAATGGGGTGCTGGAAGCGAGGTATACCGATGTACAAGATCCGTCAAAAGTAGATGAAAAGGACCCGGCTAAGACGGTAAAGGCAGGTATGCCGCTGGAGCTTAGGAATGCTGATGGATCTAAGGTAGTAACAACATACCATCCCGGCAAGCCAACAGTAAAGGCGACACAAAGTATTTATGAAAAAAGTCCGTTATGGCAATTCTGGAATTGGGGGAAACGCGACAAACTCGTCGAATTCTACGAGTGGTACGATGACGGTACTACTTTGAAGAGTTCTAAAAAAGACGAATCAAAATTGACCTATAAGGATAAAGGCGTTCTGAAAGCGGCTTATGATGTGAAAGGCAACTGGATAATGCTTGAATCAGTTGACGGAACTACTAAAAAGATGGAGTACTGGGAAGGGACAGCGACCCCGAAGAAAGAGACAGTATCTAAATACGGCACGGTAGAAGTGGTTACTGACTACAATGCCGATGGCGACTGGATAAAGATGGAATTCGCCGATGGAGTCGTTAAAGAGGCGGGGTATTACGAAAAAGGGAAAAAGAAATGGGAAAAAACATATAAAGGGAAACCGCCTAAAAAAACTATCACTGAAGCCGGCATCGTAAGCGGGTTTAAAGAGATGTATGAATTATTAAAGAGTAAAGTGATGCCCGAGAAAGAAACGGAGTATCGGGAACTTGAGTCTTACGAATGGGATGAAAATGGCAACTTGATATCAGCGGAAAAAGCTCCGGAGAGAAGGACATCTGCAGATCAAGGCGTAGTGGAGTCGAAATTCAGCGATAACAAACCCACATATGTTAAAAAGATAGCCGGCATTAATAACGATGTCTACGAAACGCGGTTTACATATTCCGAAGGCAGGTTAAAAGAAAAGACTATTAATAAGAATGGCGTTACGATCGAGGTAAATAAATATAAAAAAAAAAAAAAATGGGCCATG
>JACQXV010000242.1 GCA_016208715.1 Candidatus Woesearchaeota archaeon
GAGAGTCTTTTCTCAGCTCTCAAAAGGCTGTTTGGAAATACTGTCAAATCTCAAAAAGCACCAATGATCAATGCAGAACTGTTTTGTAGGCTAATCGCCTACAACATAGGCTTACGCCCACAAAGATTTTCTACAGAGCCCTCGCCGTGACAATATTTATATAGCGATGCTTGCTGCGGCAAGCCATGAGTAAAGTGAGTAAAAAGCGAGTCTTCTTTCTGACGCTGCTGTTGAGCCCATTCATTCTTGCTGCATGCAATATTGCAGCGCCGCCTACGGCAAGTACGCCGCAGACTAACCTTGTCTTTCCACAGAAACCCGCTGAACAGCTGTATGTGAAAGCGAAGGATCGTGATTTCTCATTTTCGTATCCTCAATGGGCGGAATCCGAGGAAATGATTTCGAAGAATGCGATTGTACAGGTTAGTCAGGATGGGTGTTCGGTGTTTCTCGAAGCAACAAATGTATCATATTCTGCCGCGTTTGATTCGACGCTGAAGTTTCTCAAGTCAGGGCAAGGCAAGGAAGTCAAGATGAGCAACGCTACACGCGGAATCATCGAGCACGCGCACTGGAATAAAGACAGGACACAGACATTCTTTTCAACGACAAAATTCAAGGCATGTAACGAGTTCATATACGTGGTGACAACTACCTGCAACATGAAAAAGATTGATGCAGGGAAAAGGGAAGTCTTCGAGACGGTGATAAACTCAGTGAAATGCGCCAATTCTGCACGCGAGCCGAAGAGAGCAGAGGCTCCTTCCGCGAATGAGGGCGTTGTTGAGAAGGAATCGAAGGAATCACCACAAGCGATAAGGAAGTAGCGCATAAAGTAGTAAAAGTTCCCGTAAATAGTAGCGAAGATGAACAATAAGAACATCGCTCAAGTCGTGCGAATTCTTGGAAGAGAGTACAACAAACATCGAATGCCTGTCGTGACGATGATCGCGCTCACGAAGGGCGATCCATTCAAGGTTCTTATTTCGTGCATTCTGAGTTTACGAACGAAGGACCAGGTAACTGCTCAGGCGGTGCGACGGCTGTTCTCCGCCGCGGACTCGCTGCAGAAGATGGCGCGTCTGCCGGAACGCAGGATTGAGAAGCTTATTTACCCGGTAGGTTTCTATAAGACCAAAGCAAAGACCATCAAGCAGATTTGTAAAGAATTATGTGAACGGTGCGAGTATCATGTTCCTGACAAGATCGACGAACTCCTGAAATTCAAGGGTGTAGGACGAAAGACAGCTAACTTGGTCGTGATGCTCGGTTATGGCAAGGAAGGGATCTGTGTTGATACGCACGTGCACAGGATCTCAAATCGTTTAGGATACGTGAAGACAAAGAATCCGGAAGAGACAGAGTTTGCATTGAGAGCCAAATTGCCAAAAAAGCATTGGAAGCATTATAACGATTATCTCGTTTCATTCGGTCAGCACACCTGTGCGCCCGTCAGCCCGTGGTGCAGCAGGTGTCCAATCAGAAAGTTCTGTCCAAGAATCGGTGTGAGAACAAGTCGCTGAGTTAATTTTCATATCCGTCAACATCTGCTTCTAAAGAAAGCGAAAGAAAAAAAATTTAAAAAACGAACCGTGTGCTTACTCTTCTGCAGCAAGCGCGTAGATCGCCTTGAGGCAGACGACCATTGTCGCAGGCAGCACGAACAGCACGATGGTGCTGAAGATGTTCTGCAACATCGGTCCGACGACCTGGATAGTGGAGAGAACATTGCCTCCCAAGCTTGCCACGATCACGAGTGATACCGAGGCAAACAAGAAGCCCTGCGTCTCCGATCCAGTCACGTTGAGGAACCCGACAATCAGGCCCAAGACGATCAGCACTGAAGTGACCGCCGGTATGATTGTCCAGAATCCTGCAACAACGGCAATGAGCAAGCCTATGATAAATGCCCAACTGCCAACTTTCTGCACCATAGATGGTTTTTTCATAACGTTAGACACCCCTTTTTTATATTTTATATTTTGATAGGTTCCATTTGAAACTTCATTTTTCTCTTGTCTTCTTGGATGCTGCGGAGGACACATTCGCGCTCCGCGCGAAGTCTTTCGTTGAGTGACCTGCATAAATCGGCCGCTCTCCTAAGCGTGCTCCAAGACAGCGTCCTTGATTTGAGGAACTCTCATACAAAACCTATTTTATAGGTACGCATTTTTAATGATAAATTATATTTAAATGTTTCGCTTTTGAGATAGCGAGCGTAGCGAGCTGAGGGTTTAAACCCCTGCCCTTTAAGGGCGCGGGAGGAGGTCATGATGGACCCAACTTCTAAAAACCTTTAAGAAACAGTGCAGTTTCCAAAAATCATGACACCGGGTTCTGAAGTCATCGATCCATCGCGGACCAAAGTGGGGTTCATGACGTTTGGCTGCAGTTTGAACCAAGCAGACTCTGAAACTATCGCGGGTGTTGTGCAAGAAGCAGGATATCAGATTGCGTCAGATGTATCACAAGCAGACATAGTCATCATTAATTCGTGCACAGTAAAAAATCTTGCACAGACAAAGCTCTTTCGAAGCATCCGTGACCTGGAAGCGCAAGGAAAAAAGATCGTTATCGCCGGTTGCGTTCCGCAAGCGGATCATTCGCTTGTTAAAGGAGAGCTTGCACGATATTCCATCATCGGGACAACTCAGCTTGCAAGTATTGATTTTGTGGTTGAAGAATCTCTGAAAGGAAACGTTGTTCAGCTTCTTAACCGCGAGAAAAATCCGCGCCTAAATCTTCCAAAGATCAGGCATAACCCTGTGATCGAGATTATTCCCATCTGTGAAGGTTGTTTGAATTTCTGCGTGTACTGCAAGACAAAGCATGCGCGTGGAAACCTGCTCAGTTATGATCCGCAAGCGATAATCGCACAAGCACAGAACGCAATCAGCGATGGCTGTAAGGAAATTTGGCTCACGTCACAAGACTGCGGCGCATATGGAAGAGACATTGGAACAAACATTGCTGAACTGCTGAGGCGTGTGCTTGCACTCGACGGATATTTTATGGTGCGCCTCGGCATGTCCAATCCACACCATGTCCTTGCTGTACTCGATGATCTGGTTGAAGTGTACAAGCATCCGAAGATGTTCAAGTTTCTGCATATTCCGGTGCAAGCGGGATCAGACCGGATTCTTGATGCGATGAAGCGCGAATATCACAGAGAAGACTTTGTGCGTATTGTAAAAAGATTCAGGGAAGACATTCCGCAGGTCACGATCTCCTCGGACATTATTTGTGGATTCCCAACGGAGACCGCCGCCGAATTTGAAGAGACAATGAGGTTGATGGAAGATTTGCGGCCTGAAGTGCTCAACATATCGCGATTCTGGAAGCGGCCAGGAACTCCTGCTGTATTGATGGAACAGTTGCCCGGTGCAGAGACAAAGGAGCGCTCCACGCACCTCAAAGCAATGTTTGATCGGATGTGTGTTGAAAACAATAAACAATGGATTGGCTGGTCTGGTAAGATCTTGATCGATGAGCAGGGTACAAAACCAGGAACGTGGCTCGGCCGAAATGAATTTTACAAGCCCATTGTGGTTTGTGGCAATCACGCATTGGGAGACGTGATCACTGTGAAGGTAGCGTCTTCTGCTGCACATCACCTGCTGGGTATAGGTACAACGATGCGCGCGGGCGAATGGCAGTAAGTAGTTTGTGAATGATCTTTATAGGATTCTTACATAAATCTCATAATAATCTACTATATGTATATTATGTAAAATAATAATGAATTCATTTTATAGCTATGTCATGCACTGCGGAGTTCTATGAACGCACAAATAACGACGCCGTACGTGTACGATCTCAATGAAGATAGCGCTGTTGACGATGTTGACGAGGCCCCCCTAAGCCTGGAGCCGGGAAGGTTGTACGAAATGTTAGTATCAGATGCGCAGACACTCGCATTCAAAGGCAGACTTAGAGAAGCACTTTCAAAACTTGAACAGGCTGCAAGGTTTGTTGATCAAAATCAATTGCACTCCGAGAGCTTTCATGGCACGTTTGAAGATGTTGTGTACAATGCATATGACATGTACTTCATGTACGACCGATTCAACTCAACAGATGACCTGCGCGAAGAAATAGTCGATGCACGTTGCAGTATCGCGAAACTGTTTGGTTGGAATATTCCTTCTGGCATGCAGAAGAGAATCGCGGCTGCGTACGCGATTTTGCATACACGCGCGCGCCATCCGTACGAAGAGCTGAACTCGCAACCACCAGAATCATTGCGAGAAGATTTCATCAAGGCGCCGAGCGTTCCCAAAAGTCATTCGCACATCAGGGAAATTTACACGCCTAACGAAGAAACATTAGCATTTAAATATTAAATTGTAAGGTTCTCTGGATATTTTTGTGCTCCATCTAACGACCGCTGCCGATCGATGGTTCAAGAGAGGTTTTGACTACAAGAAATGGGAATTGTCACGGGGTTTGTGCGAAATTCTACAGAGCTGGAGAAAAATGCTATGTAGAAAATGCCGCGTTTGACTTGCCAGCACGTACTTACCGGCAACGCTTAACTGCACCCCATACTGTTTCCGCAATTTACACACTTGTAACAGGCACCACTCCTGACAGTGATATGTCCACAGTCGTTGCATGGCGGCGCATCTCCCATCATTTCTGTAAGCTGTTTTCCAAGGACGCTTGCGTCACTTGCAGCGAGGGCGGCGTTTGTCGCGACTGCAACATTTTGTAGGGCTTGCATCTCTTGTATGCCGCTTCTGCGATTATCAAGCATGATACTGCTGGGGAGCTCGCTGGGCTTCACGTGCAAAAGATCGGTTCTGCCCAAGTATTCCATTGCGAGCACTCTGAATGCAAAATCGACGACCGATGTGCTGATCTTGATGTTCGGGTGCCTGGTAAGCCCGTTTGGTTCGAAGCGCGTGAACGTGAACGTGTCCACGTACTTTTGCAACGGGACGCCGTGCTGCAATCCCAATGACACCGACAACGCAAAGCAGTTCATTAGGCTTCGAAAGCTTGCGCCTTCCTTGTGCATGTCGATGAAGACCTCTCCTGGAGTCCCGTCGTCGTATTCGCTTGTCCGCAGGAACACTTTCTGGCCGCCGACAGACGATTCAATGATAAGGCCGCGCCGTCGTGCGGGCATCTCGCGATGCGTCTTCTCTGCAGCACGCGCTGTAACGGGAGCAGCTTCAGAATTTGTCGCGGTTTTTGCATCGCCAGCTCCTGATGTACTGAGTGGTTGGGATAGCTTGCAGCCATCGCGGTAGAGTGCAACACACTTTAGCCCCATCTTCCACGCTTCGACATAGATGTTCTCGATATCCTTGACAGTTGCGTCATTTGGGAGATTCACTGTTTTTGAGATCGATCCAGAAATGAATGGCTGCACCGCAGCCTCCATCTTGATGTGTCCCATCGGATCAATGTAGCGCTTGCCGATGCCGCAGCGGTTTGCACAATCAAAGATCGGCACGTCTTCATCCTTCACATGAGGGGCCCCTTCGACAGTTTGTGCTCCACCAATGTAGATAGACGCCTCGCGCAGCTGGGCATCCGTCAGTCCTTTTGCTTTGAGTGTTTTTGGGTTGATGTGTGGCGTCCAGTCATCAAGACTTTGCATCTTATTAACGTACTTTTCAGCTTCCTGGATCTGGTCAATAGTAAAGCCAAGGGTCTGCAGCTTGTCCGGGTTGACATGCGGGGCGCCTGAGAGCGTTCCGTGCCCGAGCATGTAGATCTTGATGTCTGCGATCTGTGCGTCACCATAGCCAAGATTCTTGAGCACCAGGATGATGGAGTTGTTAACTATCTTAAAGTACCCGCCTCCTGCAAGCTTCTTCCATTTGACGAGCGCAAAGTCTGGTTCGACTCCTGTTGTGTCGCAGTCCATGAGGAGTCCGATTGTTCCCGTCGGAGCAAGCACGGTCGTTTGTGCGTTGCGGTATCCATGAATTTCTCCAAGTCGTACTGCCTCGTCCCAGTCTTCGCGCGCTGCTTCAAGAATGTCGGTCGGGCAATGTCTAACGTCGATCTTATAGGCTGCATCACGGTGTTTGTTCATGACGCGCATCATGGGTTCGCGATTTTTTGAAAAGCCTGCAAATGGTCCGACGATACTCGCGATCTCCGCGCTTGTTTTGTACGCGTTCCCGCACATTATTGCAGTGATTGCCGCAGCATTGTTGAATCCTCGCTCACTGTCATATGGGATGCCGTTCACCATCAGATATGTTCCTAAGTTCGCGTATCCCAATCCCAGGGGACGGTACTCATAGGTGTTCTTCGCTATTGCTTTTGTTGGGTAGGATGCGAGTTCCACGATGATTTCTTGGGCAATGATAAAGATCCTGCACGCGTGACGGAATCCTTCAACATCAAACGTTCCATCATCACCCGTGAATTTCATAAGGTTGATCGACGCGAGGTTGCACGCGCTATCGTCTAAGAACATGTATTCAGAGCAGGGGTTTGATGCGCGTATGCGGTCCGTGTTTGGGCACGTATGCCAGTCATTAATGATGTCATCAAACTGGACTCCGGGATCGGCGCACGCCCACGCTGCTTCACAAATGTGTTTCATCAGCTCGCGCGCATTGAATTCCTCACACACCTTTCCAGTGGTGCGAAAGGTCGTCTGCCATTGACCATTCGCTCTGACTGCTTCCATGAAGCTGTCGGGGATGCGCACGGAGTTGTTTGCGTTCTGTCCTGCTACCGTGTGGTACGCTTCTCCATTAAAGTCGGATGAATAACCTGCGTCGATGAGGATCTTGACTTTTTTCTCTTCTTTTACTTTCCAGGTAATGAAGTCCTTTATCTCTGGATGGTCCAGGTCAAGGCAAGCCATTTTTGCTGCCCGTCGCGTGGTGCCGCCTGATTTGGTTGCACCTGCGCCGCGATCGAGGACTTCTAGGAAGGACATCATACCCGAAGAGAGCCCACCGCCTGATAATTTTTCCTGGTGTCCGCGGAGTTTGGAAAAATTGGTTCCTGTTCCAGAACCATACTTGAAAAGTTTTGCTTCATTCTTTGCAAGCTCAAAGATGCTCATCAAGTCATCTTCGACTGATTGGATGAAGCACGCCGAGCACTGGGGGCGCGTGTATGCATCGGTTGTCTGGATAGCTTCTTGTGTAGCCGGGTCCCAATAATAAGTACAGCCGCTCCCTTTGATTCCATAGCGGTCGAGGCCGCAATTGAACCAGACTGGCGAATTGAATGCCGCGCGCTGTGTGATTAGCATAGAGGATAGCTCTTCTTCAAAGGCTTCTGCGTCTTCTGTTGTCTTAAAATAGCCTTTCTGTTGGCCCACCGTGCGGATCTTGTTCGCTATGCGAAAGACGACTTGTCGTGCAGAGGTCTCGTGTACAGTTTCAGGAACTCCAGCTTTACGAAAATACTTGGATACGATGATATCGGTGGCAAGTTGGCTCCAAGTTTTGGGAACCTCGATGTCCTTCAGCTCAAAGACTACTGTGCCATCTGGTTCAGTGATCACCGAAGTTCTTTGATCATATTCTAGAGAATCGAGCGCTTTGACGTCTGCTCGGCTAAAACGGCGCTCGATAGAAATTCCTGGCGGCGCATGCTCAGTCAGTACATGATCATTCATTCACGTTCACCTCAGTTTTCTCCCGCCTTTTGTCAAAGCTCTTCTGAGCTTTTACTCAAACGTCGTGGCAATGCCGGGGGCAGCTAAACAAATGCCAGCGTAACAAAAATTATTTTTGCAATTTCTTTTGCTGATTGGAAAACGCTTTGGAAAAGCGTCCTAAGTCTGCTTTTGAAGAGTAGTCTCTTTGTTTCTACAGAATCTTGTCGTCGGTGTGGAGTGCTTTACAACCAGTTGACAATTTTATTTTTTTCATTATATTTAAAGTCTTTGATTGTGAAAAGAGTGTGATATAACATATCCTTTCGCGAAACGAAATCATATTTAAACTAATTAGTTGATTCTTTTTTTGCGAGTGATGATTTTTCGTGGAGTGTTCTTTTCAGAGTGATAAAAAGTACGAAAACTTACTACCACATTAGAGAGAAAAAACAACGCACACTTCGGGCACGGCGTTATCGAAAAGTTCGACTAGCACAATCACCGCCACCGACCTGCGAGCTGAAGGTTTTTACATCATGCACAAAAATGTCGCCAAGTAGGACGCCTGCGACCGATTTTTATGATCTCGTACTATTGTTTCTCACGCGATTCTAGGTTCATGTTTAGCTACTTTAATCAGTTTTACGTGCGCGGCGAGCGTCGTATCGAAGCTATTTCCAGCGGTGATGAGCTGCATCAAACCTTTCGTGGAACTGCAAAATGCGCCCGGCATCTGGCTTCATATGAATCTTTTGAACCAA
Organism: Candidatus Woesearchaeota archaeon; assembly: GCA_016208715.1. GTDB lineage: Archaea > Nanobdellota > Nanobdellia > Woesearchaeales > UBA11576 > JACQX01. The sequence continues at coordinate 8,344 of JACQXV010000242.1, forward strand.
CCACGATCAATGGACTATCGTACGGTGCGGGTTGGCCGTCGATCAATCGTTGCGTAAAATCGGCTTCAGCTCCACAGCGTTCGGGGCTTCCTGACTCGTTCTTCGATGCTTTTTCGTAGACACAAATCGCTCGCAACGTGGTGTTTATCGCGTATGCCATCAGGTACCCGACGTGCTTTTGCGAGTTCATGAAACGAAATGGTTCTCCGCGAAAATCAAGATTGAGGCCGCTGGCTATGACATTTCTTCCGACCGCGACTTGCTCAAGACAAAAATCAATCACTGCATCGTCTAAGAATTGCACTTCATCAATGCCGACAACCTGCACGCGCGACGAGAGGCATTTATACATGTCCTTTGTTTCGTTGATTGGTGTTGCTGGCAACTGTGAACGGTTATGCGAGCTTACAGATAAAAACTCGTAACGATCATCGATTGCGGGTTTGAAGATTACGACTTCTTTGCCTGCAATCTTCTCACGGCGCAGGCGCCGGATGAGTTCTTCGGTTTTTCCGCAAAACATGCATCCAGTAATAAATTCAAGTGTTGACATGTTTCCACCTCCAATAATGTCTTCAAGACGTTCTCTGCTTGTTCGAAAGGCCTTCTATTTTGAAAGGCCTTCTATGCTTGTTTGATAATGCCTGCCAATATTTTTTGCAATCGCACAATATCAGACGCCGGCGGCCGGCACATCCCATTGTAGCAAACATACGCCGCGGGTTTTTCTGACAACGGGTAACCTTTTTCCTGCAGAAGCTTCACATCGTCGCGTATATCGAGTGTCACTACCGATTTGGGCAGAACCACTTGCGCTAATTGCTGTAACAGTGGCGAATCCCTCACAGTATCGCGCGCCCCGACAATATGGACAACAAATCCAGTCAACATGCGTTCGACAGCCATGGCAAACCCGGCTCCATTCGCGTGGTACGGGGGCGCGTGCGGCGCAAGCGCTGTAAGAACTGTTCGGGCACGTTCCTTCAAGGCTTCGTTCTCGGTGTGATCGCAGCAGCGCAGGAGAAAATCGCAGGCAGCGATATTCTCAAAAAAGTCAAAACGAGCTTTTGTTAGATCACCGATATCCTCGTCCTGTGTTTTTCTGTCGCGGAATAGTTTTTCAGTTGTGCAGTAGAAATGTTCAAATTGTTTCAAAAGATCAAGGGCGGCAGTTCGATACTTTGCGTTGAATGTCGCTTCGTAGGCGTCCAGGCAAGCAGTCGCCAAAAAGACAACATCAGCAAAAAGACCTTGCACTGTTTGCGTCTTCCTGTTTTCTTCGCGACGATAATGCGCGACACCTTGGCTTGAAACGTAGTTCCCAAGGAGAACGTCAAGCGTCTTAAGCGCAAATGCCAAGGCCGCCTGATCTCCAAGGATTTGTGCAGCGTCTAGGTATGCGCTGACTGCCTGTGCATTGAGATTCACAAATACCGTTTTGTCGGTGGCCGGTGCTTTGCACGCTTTCCGTTTGTTCATGTCAAGTGCATAATATTCTTCATCAGCATCCTGGCTTGCAAAAAAACCGCCCAGCTCTTGACCCGTCAGATTCTTGTTGAGGTAGCTGATGATTCCTTGAGTGATCTTGCGATATTCTTCATCCTTGGTCGTCACAAAGCCGTACAGGTAGTTGCGCAACAGTCCTGCATTTGTCTCAAGCAGCTTTTCATAATGTGGTTCCGACCAGTCTTGGTTGATAGCGTACCGAAAGAAGCCGCCCTCAACAGGATCATAAATTCCTCTCAGTCCATTTAATGTCTTGACTACGGCGTCACGCAGTTTTGCATCTGCTGTCTTTTGAAACAGCGCACAAGCTGCATTGATCGCGGCGTGCGGTGGAAATTTTGGCGCGCCCCCCCATCCTCCATGAAAGAGGTCTGCGGTTGTGATAAGCTCTTGAGTTATTGCTTCAACGAGTTGTTTATCGAGTTCAGCCTTCTGTGGAGAATGTGGAGAAACAGGCGTTTTTTCCGACACGGCCTTTCTTTTCTGTTCTACGATCTTGTGAAAGTTGTCGGCGATCTGATTAATAAGAACTTTCATTTCGTGAGGTGGAAAGTACGTCCCTCCCAGAAGTTTGTTTCCTGCGGCATCTAAAAATGCGGTTGTCGGAAATCCGCCCGCGTGGTAGCGTTCTTTAATATCAGGACGTTCGTCGATATCTACCCGAACAGGTATGGTGCGGCTGTTGATAATGGATGCGATCTCGTCATTTTCATAACAATCAGCATCCATGCGATGACACCAGTGGCGCCACACTGCAAAAAGATTTAAAAGGATTGGTTTATTCTCTTTTTTTGCTGTTTCGAATGCCTGTTGTGACCACGTACGCCAATGTACCCTCATTTTTTCACCATCATTTTCATTGCCCGCATGATGCCTCACACAATAACACATAATAACAACAGTCAAAAGCTCGCGGCATAAGTAAAGCAACGCCGCCACCGATCCGCGAGCTCGCGGTTCTTACATGGTCTCGCACGATTCTTGGCTCGTTAAGCGGTTTTAACATCCACAGCTACTTACACGGCGAGCGCCGTGGCGGCGCCGCCAAGTAGTCTGCTAAACAAATACCAAAATCTTACTCCAAAATAACCATCGGTCCTGGACTGGTTGGGAAAAAATGACTGATTTTAAATCTTTGGTTTCGTTTGGCTCTGTTCGGAATTGTGCCGCTGCCACCCTGCCGAGCTGAATCAAAGAACGTTATGTTCGTATTTGTTAGCGGCGCCGCCACCGATCCGCGAGCTCGCGGTTCTTACATGGTCTCGCACGATTCTCGGCTCGTTAAGCGGTTTTAATGTCCACAGCTACTTACACGGCGCGCGTCGTGGCCGCGCCGCGATTCTGCTAAAGATCCGCCAAACAAATACAAAACGATCCGCAGATCCTTTGATTTGCGCTGCCTGTATATTGCCTGTATATATACGACGAGCGGTTCAGCAGCCGAGCGCAAGCGAGATTCTGGACAGAGCATTTTTGCCCAAAAACTATATATAGGAACAGGATCTCTCTGGCTCTAAAAAGGTTCTCAAACTACTGGACACGCCTGAGATGCGTAGGGAAACAAGTCGTTTGCTTGCTATTCCATAGTACAAAAGATTGTTGGAGAACCTTCCACAATATGGCCACCTGCCACATTCGCCATGTCAAGAAGCGCGATGACGGAATCGTGCCGTTCAATGCAGACAACATCAAGCGGGCGATAGCCTCCGCGTTTGAAGCGGCAATGAGCTCTAATTTGGAAGCGATCCCGCAACTTGTGGATAAAGTGATTGAGAATCTCAATGCGCGTTTTTCTGCCGATACAGTTCCTTCGGTGGAGCAGATTCAGGATGTTGTTGAGCAGACGCTCATGCAGCAGGAATTTTTTGATGTGGCAAAGACGTACATTCTGTATCGTGAGAAGCGCACCGAAGTGCGCGAGTTGAAGTCACGCATCATAGGAAGACAGGACGACTCAAAGCTCACCGTCAACGCACTGAGGGTGGCGCAAGAGAAATACTTACAAACATTTAAGGACGGGACAATCGAAACGCCGAAAGAGATGTTTCGCCGTGTGGCCGCGTGTGTCGCTGCCGCAGAGCTCATCTATGATCAAAAGTTTGACGTGCATTCGCTGCGGGATGCGTTCTTTCAAGCCATGTGTAATCTTGAGTTTCTTCCTGGCGGGCGCACGCTTGCAAATGCTGCCAGCAAAAGCAACCAGCTCGTCAATTGTTTTGTCTTGCCGATCGAAGATGAGCTTTCCAGTATTTACGACACCCTCAAGGAAGCGGCGACAATCCAAAAGTTTGGTGGCGGGACCGGCTTTTGTTTTTCAAAGCTGCGTCCTAAGAATGAGCCTGTGAGCAACCACGAAGGCACGTCAAGCGGTCCAGTTTCATTTCTTGAGCTCTTTGATATGTCGACGGAGATCATCAAGAAAGGCGGAGAGCGCCGCGGGGCAAACATGGGAGTGCTGCGCGTCGACCACCCAGATATTTTGGAGTTCGTTACGATCAAAGACCAAGGCAATAAACTCACCAACTTCAATATCAGCGTAGGCTTGACTAATGAGTTTATGGATGCCGTGCTTGACGATGATGATTATTCGCTTGTCAATCCCGCAAGTGGTGGCGTATGCAAGCGGATGCGTGCACGCAAGATCTTTGATCTTCTTGTAGCGATGGCATGGAGAAAGGGGGATCCCGGCGTGCTTTTTATCGACACTATCAATAACAAGAATCCGACACCCTCGTTGGGCAGGCTTAACACGACAAGCGCGTGCGGTGAAGTACCATTGCTCGCGTACGAGGCGTGTAATCTTGGTTCTATCAACCTTGCACGATTCGTTAATGGAAAGACGTTGAACTGGGAGCGCCTGCGTGATGTGACCCGGCTTGCTGTGCGTTTCCTGGACAACGTGATTGATGTCACCAGTTATCCGCTTGAGAAGATCGATGAGGTCGCTAAATCAAATCGGAAGATCGGTCTTGGCATTATGGGCTTTGCCGACATGCTCTACCAGCTGCGTATTCCGTATAATTCTGATGCTGCGATAACGATTGCAGAGCAAGTGATGTCGTTTATCACAGAGGAGGCGCAAAAAACCTCTGAGAAACTTGCGCAAGAGAGAGGTCCGTTCCCAAATTATCACAAGAGCGTGTTTCATGGAAAGAGAGTATTGAGAAATGCGACGCTGACCGCCATCGCCCCGACAGGATCACTCTCCATGATCGCAGAAACCAGCGGCGGTGTAGAGCCAAACTTCGCGCTCGGATACATCAGGCGAGCTTTGGACGGAAAAGAGTTTACGTGTTTGAACAGGTATTTTGAAGAGGTTGCACGCCATCAGGGATTCTACAGTCAAGAGCTTATGGATCATATCTGTCGAGGAGGCGCTATTCATGCGCGCGAGGACGTTCCTGAAGAGATCAAGACGGTTTTTGTGATTGCTCATGATATCTCTCCATATTGGCATCTGAAGATTCAGGCGACGTTCCAGAAGTTCGTCGATAATTCTATCTCAAAGACGGTGAACTTTCCAAACAACGCAACGCCAAAGGATGTGGAAGAGGTCTATCTTCTTGCCTACAAGTGGGGCTGCAAAGGGGTGACGATCTATCGCAACGGGTCGCTCAGTAATCAGGTTATCGATGTTTCTGACAATGCTCCTGCTGAGCTTGAACACCAGAAGGATGAGGAGTCGCGCCTTGCTCAAGAGGCTATCAAGAGCGGAAAGGGCATCACTCCAGGAGTGCAGAAGTCGCTCCTAATGATCGAGACACCAAACAAGGACAATTAATTAATAAATTATTAATTAATAGACTATTCTGTTTGGCTCTGTAGAAAATAGCGCCGGCACGCTCACCACCACAGCCTTTCTGCGAGAGATAGAAAGAAGCACCTGCGCGCTGACAAGTTGAACGCCCCCAGCTGCCATCGATCCGCTGACACTCGAACTCCAGTCCGATTTCCGCTTCGCTCCAATCGGACGACGAACGTTGAGTAGTATTGAGCGAAGCGAAATACTACGAGGTGGGTTGATAAGGGAGGCACTTCCGTATGGGGAAGGCACATCGGGGAATGTCAGCTCGTCGAGTGCACGTTCACTATCACGAGCTTGGCGTGGTGGTGAGCGAGCGAGGCGTCGAGCCTCGCTGTGCCGGCTTGTCAAGACTTTCTACAGAGCCATTCTGTTTTGCACATTTGCATTCTGTGAAAAATATCTTCCGATAAGTGATTACAATATTCTTATATATTTTCATTCCGTAAAAACTTTTTCTTACATTGCTTCAAAAGGTTGACCTTGCATGCAGACAAAACTGGGCCTCATCCACGTCTACACTGGCGACGGCAAAGGGAAGACCACTGCCGCGATGGGGCTCGTCCTGCGTGCGATCGGGCAAGGATACAAATCGTGTGTAATTCAATTCATGAAGGGCGGCTACTATACCGGAGAGTTCATTAGCTTCAAGCAGTTCTTGCCCAATAATGATTTTATGCAGTTTGGCAGGGGTTGCATCAAGCAAAAAACTCAGCTGACGCCATACCAACCCGCCCAGGAAAAACCGCCAGTTCACATTCTGGAGGAGTCGATTGATTGCGGGACGTGCAGATGGTGTTTTCTGAATGATGATACACAAAAACAATTCTGCACTGAAGCGCTCACGCACGCAAAGAAAGTTGCAGGCAGTGGCGAGTTTGATGTTGTGTTACTTGACGAAATAAACGTTGCTGTTCATTTTAAGATGATTGAACTGCAGGACGTTCTTGACATGATAAAGAATAAGCATGCGCAGACAGAATTGATTCTCACCGGCCGCGACGCGCATCCGAAGATTCTTGAGCTTGCGGACTTAGTGACCTGCATGACGCAAATTAAGCACTATTATGACAAAGGAGTTATGGCAAGGAAGGGCATCGAATATTAGTTAAGTGAAATAATTTTTTGGGCTAAAATGTGCTGGGGCTTGGGCAACTTATATAAACGTGCTTCCTTTCCTATATTCTATGAAGATTACTAAAAAACAAGTAGAACAAATTTGTAAGAAACTTGATGAAGATTTAGTTAAATTTTCTTTTCTCGCTAGTGGAAATCATAATGACAATTACGCAATCGAAACAACTGGAAATAAATATGTTTTGCGAATAGAAAATAATCCTCAATTCAAGAATCTAAAGAAAGAATATACTCTTTTGAAATCTCTAAAATCTGGCTTAGGACCAAAAGTCTATTTTTTTGATAAATCGCATAAAATTATTCCTCACGATTATTTTATTGAAGAATTTGTTGAGGGAAAATATCCCAAAAAACTTAATGACAAATTCCTAATTTTAATGGCTAAATGGCTTAAAAAATTACATCACCAAAAAAAGCCCTGCAAAAAACATTCCATGCTTAAAGCAATTAAGCCATATTTCAGGAATGTTAATAATCATAAAACTGCTATCCCTCCAAATACATTAAACAAAATTGATTCTTTATTTCAAAGAGTAACTGTTTTTTGCAAGAAAAATGATGAGATTTTTGCCGACAAAAAAGAAGCCTGCTTATTACATAGCGATTTATCAAGAGAAAACATAATTTATGATGGAAAAAATATTAGACTTTTGGATTGGGAATTCTCAAGATACAATTTTCCCGAATGGGATCTGGTCTATTTCATGCAAAGTTTAGAACTAAACTCAAAACAAAAAGAACTATTCCTTAAAACCTATGGCCATCCAACATCAAAAACAGGCAAAAAGAGATTATTGATTATTTCCCTGCTTAATACCTGCGGAGATATTGGATATTCTGTTTGGCGTTTAAGTTTAGTTAAACAGGGAAAATTGAATAAAAAACTAAAACCAGAGACTTCAAAAAGATTGAACTTAGACATAAATAGACTAAGAAAGATAATTGAGGATTTAGAACGCTAATTATTTAAAGAATCGCTTAGATTCTATAGTTTATGAGAACAATAGAATTAACCCCAAATCAAATTATTGCTTTGAATGATTATCCCATGCATAGCGATAGCGTTCTAAGTGAATACTTTACTAAATGCAAATTAGGGGAAGAAATACCTTTTGTTCCAGTCATAATAAAAGATATGGTTAGAAAACATTTTGATGATAAACTTCTTGAAGAATTTGAAATATTTGAACGCCAAAACCCTGTTGCAGAATATTTTATGTTGGATGGTAGCCATAGAACTACTGCTTTAACCCTTGCAGGTTGCAAAATCACTGCAATAATCTATGAAACAGATTCAGACATTGAAGAAGCAAGAAAATTAGTCGCAACAGGTAAAATTCTTCAAAATGGAACACTTAACTATTCACTAGAAGAAAACTGCAAAATTCTACATGAACACTTCAAAGAAAAACCATATTTCATGACTGTGGAACAAAAGACAGAAAGATTGGTGCTAGAAAAGAAATTACCACAAGAAATAACGAATTCTTATAAATAAAAATCTTCATCAAGTTTTAGAGGAAGCACTTAACTGAAATGCCCAAGCCCATTGATACTTGTTCTGGATGGCTCACTGTGTTCGCTGGATGGAACGCCCAAAAAATTACTTGCTCGGTTTCACTACGCACCGCGCTGTACGCTCACTTCACTTCGTTTCGTTCGGGTCACTTAACACAGCCGCCGATACGTTTGGTGCTAAGAGTCTGCATGGGTTTAGTCTAACGTTTGCTAAACGGTTCGATCTGTGCTCCAACTTTAATCTTCTGTGGAAACGCTCATAGCTAAAATCAACGAAAGTTTTAAATATCAGTGTTATATCAGATGATATAACATGCAAGAAACAGTTACTATGGACACTGAAAATATCCTGCGTTATCCTCGTTTAGATACAGTGCTAATGGTTGAAGAATTTATCAAAGAACATGACGGTGAATTTAAGAAGCGTAAGCTCTGGGAAGCACTTCCAAAGAAAATGATGTACCAAACGTTTTGTGTGGTTATCGATTACCTTCTTTACTCTGGTAAAATATCTGTAGACAACAAGGATAAGATTGGCTGGATTTACTACCCAAAACTAGCCAGAAAATACCATGCACGAACTGATTTGCGGTGATATCGATAAAACTTCCTTCTACTTACCGATTCGCAGATGAAAAAATCAAAGAAGCATTCTACAAATTAGAACGGGGTGATGACCAAGAACGAGAACTTTTCAAACTCATTAAACAAGCACTGGTCAATATTGAAGAGAATGCGTTTTCTGGGATTCAGATTCCCAAACGACTTATCCCAAAAGAATATGCGCAAAAATATGGTATTGGAAATGTATGGAAATATGATTTACCACGCGGTTGGAGAATTATTTACTCTATTGCCAGAGAAGAAGTTATAGTTGTCAGTTTAATTCTGGAATGGTTTGATCATAAAGAATATGAACGACGATTCAATTATTAGGTCACCACTTTTTTACGACTATTTTCTATCGAGATGGTTCCCCCCTAATTCTGGTCTGGCTTCGCTAGTGATTTGATGAACCAGAGTAATAAAAAACTGCGTCAAGTCCTGTGCTCAGGAGAATTGGAAACTTGCTTCGCTACGCACCGCGCCGCACTCTCACTTCACTTCGTTTCGTTCGGATCACTTAATAACACGGCCGCCGATACGTTTGGCGCTAAGAGTCTGCACGGGTTTGGCATTTATTCTTAGGATTAAGTCCACTAACTCGTTCCTTCTCGAAGTTTTCGGTGGAAAAACTTTATAAATAAACCTCGTTTTTGTGTCGCTGTGCCTGTTCAAAAAAAGCAAACAATAGACAAGAATGCAAGTCCGGCAACACAGCTCAAGAAGAAAGACCCCTTCGAAGAGGCTATCGATTACTTGGAAAGCCTTGATGAAGGGTGTGAGAAACCGACGAGGCAGTACAGTTTTGACACGTGCCAGACCAGCGGGTGCGCGCATCCGGAGCATCGGCCAAAAAGAGTCAACCAAAAAAGATTCCAGAAAGGTTCAGGAGAAAAATGAACACTGAAGATCATCTCATGAAGGGACGACCCATCGTCCGCAGTCAAAGAATCAAGCATCCTGATCGTGAGAAGGATCCGTTTGATGAGATCATCGAGATCATGGAAGAGTATGACAAGGGATGCGAGCACAAGCCGCTCAAGTACAATGCTGATGAGTGACCTTGTATAGTGTTTTTTTCTTAAGCTTGTTGCATTGGTACACGACTGTTGATTTTCCGCATCCGAGCGGCCCGCGGAGGATCACGTAGAAGTTCATCATTACTCTTTGAAGAAGTTGTTGTCATGATGCTGGACGTACTCAAACGCCTGCCACGCGCCATATACCCCTTCTGCCGCGCTGATGATCGCCTGCTTGAACTGCGTATCGCCGCAGTCTCCAGCAGCGTACAAGCCAGGGACGCTCGTCCGAGCGTAACGGTCGATGATGACTTCGCCACGTTCATTGAGTTTCGCTCCTGCCTGCTTTGCAAGGTCAGTCACAGGAACCTGTCCGATCGCTACAAACACGCCTTGCAGTTCAAGCTTGTTTGATCCTTTGTATGGCTTGTCGAGCATGATGTAATCAACGCGATTGTTGCCGTGAATGGAGACGACGTTTGTCTCGTTGATGAACTCGATATTCGGCATTGCCAGTGCGCGTTCCAGCGTGATCGGCTCAGGACGCACTTGCTTTCCACGGCAGATCACATAGACTTTGGCTGCGAACTCTGCAAGAAGCGTTGCTTCTTTCACCGCAGAGTCGGCGCCTCCGACCATAGCAACTATTTTTTTTTTGAAGAATGCGGCGTCGCACGTTGCGCAGTACGAGACTCCTTTGCCGTAGAGTTCTTTGTCCCCTGGCACGGCGAGTCGACGATGCTTCGATCCAGTTCCGATCAGAACCGTCTTTGTCTTGTAAGTCCGCTTACGCGCAGTAACAACAAAGATGTTTCCTTCCTTTTTAAGATTGGTGACTTCGTCCTCATGGATTGGTACGTTGAAATAGTTGACGTGTTTTTCCATATTCTGCATCAGGTCAATGCCGGTGACAGATGGAAAGCCGGGATAGTTTTCAACTAAATGCGTCGTGATGAGAAGGCCGCCTTTTTCTTTTGCAATGACGACAGTCTTCATGTTAAAGCGTGCTGCATAGATTGCTGTGCTATACGCTGCGGGTCCGCCACCGATGCAGATTATATCGTAAAGGTCAGAATTCGAGTTGTTGTTTTTCTTTGCCTCCTTTGTTTTGTTTGCCAAAAACCCCACCAATTTTTTATTGCGTGTCGACTGTCTAAATTTTCTTTTTTCCATTCTCAAAGATGTGGATGCAATTAACTGGGCAGACTTCTGCAGCTTCCATGTTGTTTTTCAGGTCATCAAGCTCCAATTCTTCAAGGATGATTTCATCACCTTTCTTTGTGGCTTTTGCTCCCTTGATGTCTGATTTGCCATCATCATGCATGTACCAAAATTCTGGCGCTACTGCTGCACAAGCGCCGCACCCTATGCAGGCGGGCCTGTCGTGTTCGATTTTGAATGTTGCCATAACTTTCACAGCACCAGAGTTACGTTCTTCGGTGTTTAATTTTCACTGTTTAATAAAGTTTTCTTCGTGTGGCGTTATTGAAAACCTCTGAAGTGCCTGCACAACCAGGACCACAGTCTTTCCAGCTTACTGTTTGATTTTTGGTATTTGTTTAACAGCGCCGCCACCGGCCGGGGTGACGGCTTTCACATCATCTCGCACGATTCTCGGCTCGGTAAGCGGCTTAACTTACACAGCTAACGTCGTGTATGGCGAGCGTAGTGACGACGCCGCGATTGAAGTAGCTAAACAAATACATTTTTTGTAATTAATGGTTTTTGGACTCGTGACATCCCGGTAATGGAACCCTGTCACTCGTCGGTTGATACACGCGGCGTGCGCCCTGAGTTGATTAGCTCACCGTTAGCTCACCGCGACTATCGCTGAGGAGACTACGCGTAAGCAGATTATGCCGCCGCAATCAATTGACCAATCAATTTACATAACTTGTGCTGATTGCTCTTGCTTCTGCAGCATTATGAACGTGGAGCTCTTTATGAGCGCTCATAGTACCGCCCAGAAGTCCGTTTTTTGCAAGGACCGGGAAAACATCTAATTCTAGGCTTTTTCCAGCGTAATCGAAGATGGCGGGCTCTGCGACGAAGATGGGAGAGAACACGAGGTTGTTGTCTGAACTGGCGGGTTTTTGAATAAAGTCAAGGATATTGCTCCCTTCCATGATGATGACTCCTTTCTCCGCGGGTTTTTTGGATGTTGTGAGTAATAGCGTTGCAAGATGGTTGCGTGTCAGATGTTCTTTCCAGAGGTGGCTGATGTTGATTTTCGTAAAGAGTACGTGCCCGTATGCCACCAGGAAGCTTGAGTTACATGGCCCTTTGGCTAATCGTAAACTGTCTGCGGTTCCTGCTGACGCTTTTTCTTCTACGTATTTGACCTGTACACCGAACGAAGAACCGTCTTTTAGAAGTGAGAAGATGTCGGACAGTACCTTGTGCCGCGCGATGATGAAAATGTTCTTGAATCCCTCTTGTCGGAGTTTCTTGATGTTGTATTCGATGAGATTTCCTTTTCCGATGCGGGCAGTGGGCCGGAATTCGGTGGGGCTAATACGGATTTTTTCTTCATCTCCGCCGCACAGGATTACTGCGCTCCTCTGGTCGCCCAGCGCTTGGCGAAGCAGGTGTTCGATGGCGTGGGAGCGGTTGCGGATGAATACGTTATCGATAATGGAGTCAGATGCCTTAAGGATTTTCTTGTCGATTGTTATGCTGATTTTCTCTTTCACGGCATCGCAGGAGGAGTCCGCTTATTTAAATATTTCTGATTTCTATAGCATAAAGTAGGATAAAGGTAAGATATTTGAAGCGGCAGGTTTGGATGCATGTCGAGTGTATGTCTGAGGAATGATGATGAGACAATCAAAATTCGTGAAAGAAACGACACTCCTCTGGGGAGGGGACACAATTGTAGGATTTGATGTTGCCAAGGCAGTCTCTTTTTTCAAGGAAAATGACGTCTCAGTCGTTGCAGGCAAATTCATCGACGACAGATCATTCTTGGCAGGAAAATTCGGCGTGGTTGAGTTGGATGAACAGCACCGCGTGTTGAGTTTTGAGGAAAAACCTGCGGTTCAGAAATCAAATATTGCTGCGATATTCTTCTATGTGATAAAAAGGGTTGACTTGTTTGAATTGTCATTGCTACTCGGGCTTTTTATTCGGCGAGACAGAAATAAAGTAAGTGTTAGTTTTTTATAGTTTAGGTAAATCTGTTGGTTTGCCTTCGCGAGTTGTATAAATATGAGGTGTTTAATAAATATGAGGTGTTTATCATGGACGTTGCAGTAATTGGAACAGGATATGTCGGGCTTGTGACCGGCGCGTTGCTTGCGAAGTATGGCAACAAAGTAATTTGTGTAGACAATGATCCGAGAAAGGTTGAGATGCTTCAGAACGGGCAGATACCCATTTATGAAGAAGGCCTTGATGAGATCGTGAAAGACTCGTCGGCTGATGGCCGGCTGTCCTTCACAGGCGACTTGTGTTCAGCGGTGAGCGGCTCAGATGTGAGCTTCATCGCGGTGGGTACGCCCGTGAGTGAGGAAGGTTCTTTTGATATGCGGTTCGTGAGGGGTGTCGCTCACGAGATTGGGCAGGCGTTGCGGCAGAATGGCCGCTATCATGTAATCACAATGAAGTCGACAGTTCCTCCAGGAACGCACGCAATCGTCAAAGCGATCATCGGTTCTCAGCTGGCAGGTGCAGATCACCCTTCGGAGTTTGACGTAGTGTCAAATCCTGAATTCCTCAAGGAAGGCAGGGCCGTACGGGATTTCGAAAGCCCCGATCGCATCATAATCGGCGCGGATGCCGAGCGGGCCACAAAGATGATGGAAGATCTCTATTCGCCTTTTGCACGCAGACGACAGAAGTTGTTGGTCATGCGGCCCGTCGAGGCGGAGCTTGCGAAACTCGCTTCCAACGTGTTTCTCGCGACAAAGGTTTCTTACATGAATGAGCTTGCCAGAATCTGCGATCTGTTTGGGGCCGACGTGATGGCTGTCCGCGAGGGCATGGTCCGTGATGAGCGCATCGGATCACACTTTATGCTTCCTGGTCCGGGTTTCGGGGGCGGCTGCTTTCCCAAGGACTTAGATGGACTCATCACTGCCGTAAGCAACGCTAGCGGCGGGAAGTTTGTTCCGGCGGTGGCTCAGGCGACGCGGTCTGCAAATCTCGCGCAGAAGGAATATTTCTCGCGTAAAATTGTTGATTACTATGGGGGGGATGATGGAGTGTGTGGAAAGAATCTCGCGATGTGGGGTCTTGCATTCAAGGCGAACACGGATGATGTTCGTGATTCCCCCGCGCTGTACACACTCGAATACTTGCTGAAGCGAAGGGCAGTGATGCACGTTCATGATCCGAAAGCGATGGATAATGTGAAACGCTATCTCGGCGATTCGTCATCAAGGGTTGGTTTCTGCAATAAGGTTGTTTTCTGCGATAAGAAATATGCTGCAGTAGAAGGCGCGGATGGTCTTATTGTGATGACAGAATGGCCCCAATATCGCACCGTTGATTTTGATGAATTGCGGACGATGCGAACGAAAGTGATTTTTGATGGCAGGAACTTATTGAGTAGCCCGGAGAAGGTCAAGGCGGAAGGCTTTGAGTACTTTGGCATTGGACGTTGTTGAACACGTGAGGTCTTGAGCGAATGAGTGCGTTGTCGAATAAAAAAACCGTGGTGGTGACCGGCGGCGCCGGTTTCATCGGAAGCCATCTGTGCGAATATCTGCTCAGCAGGGGAAACTACGTCGTCTGCGTCGACAACTTCTTCACAGGCAGCAAGGAGAACATCAAGCACTTGTTGAGTGATCCTGCCTTTGAAGTGATCCGTCACGATATCACGATGCCATTATACATCGAATGCGATCAGATCTACAATCTTGCCTGCCCTGCAGCACCTGTGCACTACCAGTCTAACCCGATAAAGACCATAAAGTGCTCCACTGTAGGTATGATCAACATGCTCGGTCTTGCGAAGCGCACGAAGGCGCGCATCCTGCAGGCGTCGACATCCGAAGTGTACGGCAATCCGCTTGTTCACCCGCAGACAGAGGATTATTGGGGCAACGTCAATCCTATCGGTATCCGATCGTGCTACGATGAAGGCAAGCGTGTCGCCGAGACGCTCTGCATGGACTACCGCCGTAAGGAGGGTGTTGATATTCGTATCGTCAGGATTCACAACACGTACGGCCCGCGGCTTGCTATCAATGACGGGCGTGTAGTGTCGAACTTCATTGTTCAGGCGTTGCGCAACGAGCCGCTGACAGTGTATGGTGATGGGTCTGCTACGCGCTGTTTCTGTTATGTGTCAGACATGGTGGAAGGGCTCTACAAGATGATGAACACGGATGGTTTTGTAGGGCCGGTGAATCTTGGGAATCCGCATGAGTTTACGGTGCTGGATTTTGCCAAGAAAATCCTTGCGTTGACAGGGTCATCTTCACAGATCGCCTTCAAACCTCTTCCTTCAGATGATCCTGAACGGAGAAGACCTAATAATTCCCTCGCAAAAGAGAAGTTGGATTGGGAACCTAAAGTGGCCATTGATGAAGGGTTGCAGAAGACCATCGCATATTTTCGGGAAGTGCTCCGGTAGACACACGAGGTGCTGATAGGCTCTGTCCGGAATTGTGCCGCTGCCACCCTGCGAGCTGCATCAAAGAACATTATGTGCGTATTTGTTAGCGGCGCCGCCACCGACCTGCGAGCTAACGACGATCACATCGTCTCGTACGATTCTCGGTTCGGTAAGCAGCTTAACTTACACAGCGAGCGTCGTGGCGGCGCCGCTAAATAGTCTGACAAAGACAAAAAGACCAGCAAATCCTTTGATTGCACTGCCCGTATATTGCCTGTACGTCCACAGCGAGAGGTGCAGCGGCCGCTGAAAGCGAAATTCCGGACAGAGCCGTGCTGATACTAGTGTTTTTAAATGAATTAGAAAGGTTTCGTCATTTTACCGAAATCTTTTTAAGGCAACCATTATGTAAACAGGTCATCTTGCTTATAGATAGATATAGATAGATATCTGGTTTGGGTGTCTTCATGAAGTGCCTCCTCATCAATCCTCCTTGGCCCGGAAAAGGGTACGGTACCCGTTCTCAGAACCGGATTATCAAGCACCGGGCGGATAAATTCTTGCAGTATCCTCTGTTCATGTCCTATGCTGCTTCAAACTTGCGTGAGAACGGTCACGATGTGACCTGGTATGATGCGGTCATCAAGGAAGTTGGGCTTGAGGAGACCTTGAAATGGATGCGGCCCCTGCAGTTTGACATGATCATGATGGAGACCACCACTCCTTCAATTCTTGCTGATTTTGATTTCATGCGAAAGGTGAAGGGGCAGTTCCCGAACATCTTCCTGATTGCTGTTGGCCAGCACGTGACAGCTATGCCTGTGCAATCGCTGCAGGAATGTGCCGCCATTGATGTTGTCATAAAAGGAGAATTCGATCCATGGGTTTCAGAAGTCCTTGCGAATAAGGCAGACTTGTCAAAAGTTTCTGGAATCGCGTTTCGCAAAGGCGCCGAAGTATTTGATGGCGGTCCAGTGCGATGGGAGAAGGATCTTGACAAGCTTCCATTCCCGGCGCGCGACATTGTGCCGATCAACGACTACGGCGAAGCGTGGTACAACGTGCGTCCCTTCACAACAGTGCAGACCACGCGGGGTTGTCCTCAAAGTTGCACGTTCTGCATCTCAAACAACGTGATGGAGGGGCGCATGTGGAGAACACGGTCTATTCCCAATGTCATCGCAGAGATCAAGGAATTGGTTGAATTCTATTGCGTGAAGGAGATAAATATTGACGACCCGACGTTCACGATACGCCCTGAGCGGGCGATTGAGTTCTGCAAAGCATTGCACGAGAGCGATATCAAGCTGCTGTGGACGGCGAATGCGCGTTTTGATACCATCACTCGCGACCAGGAGCTCGGGCATGAAATGCTTGAGTGGATGTGCAAGTCTGGCTGTAAGATGCTGAGGTTTGGAGTAGAGGCGTCCACTCCCGAAGTTCTTAAGGCAATCAAGAAGAACCTCACACTCGACCAGATCCGCGAGGGTGTGAAGATGGTCAAGAAGCACAAGATTCTCTGCCTGTGCGGTTTCATGTTCGGTTTCTGGAGCGATTCCAAGGAGTCGATCCAGGCGAATCTTGACTTTGTCAAGGAGATAAAGCCTGATGTCATGCAGACGAGCATCGCGCTGCCGTTCCCAGGGACCCCCCTGTACGAAGAGGCGAAGGCGATGGGCAAGCTAAATGCAAAACAGTGGAGCGACTTTGACATGACGCACGGAGTTCTGATGCAGACAGTAGATATGGATAAAGAATACTTGGAAGGCATACTAAAGAAGATGTATTCAGATTTCTACTTTCGTCCAAGCTTCTACTGGCAGACGTTGCGCAACATCCGACGTTGGTCGGACATCCCTCGTCTATACCGCAGTCTTAAGACGCTGATTGCGACTCAGGAATTCTACAGCGAGGACATTGAGAAAGGACGGGTAGTGGACAGCAAGGAGTCGAAGGTGCCTGTGGTGTCATCCTCGTGATGAACAACACGCGCGCATTGTCGCGCGTTTTGCTTGTGTCGTTCCCATGAAACCGAAAATCTCTGTGGCAATTCCAGTATACAATGATGCAAAGCGGCTGGAGAGGACCCTGAAGTCGCTGCAGGAGCAGACGTTCAAGGACTTTGAGATGATTGTTGTCGATGACTGTTCTCCAGATAATAGTTTTGAAGTGGCAAAGCGTTATACGTCTATGGCGCTGCGTCAGAAAAAGAACGGCGGTCCGGCGAAGGCGAGGAACCGTGCAATCCTGAAGGCGCGCGGGGACATCATAGCCTTCACTGATTCTGACGTTGTTGTGACAAAGAATTGGCTCAAGACAATTGTGGAAACATTCGGAAAGAATCCCAAGGTCGGCGTGTTGATGGGAAATACGAAGATTCGTCCGGCCGGGTATATCGGCGATTCAATTTCAGAATTGGGTTTTCCCGGCGGTGCAAATGCTGGTTTTGAAAACCTGTGGCGCGTTGACAAGAATGGTTTTACTGACCACATAACGAGCTGTAATTTCGCTGCACGCAGATCGGTGTTTGACAAGTATGGAGGATTCGATGAGAGCTTTCCACTCGCAGGCGGAGAGGACCCGGAACTGTCATTGCGTCTTTTCAAGAAGGGCATCAAGATCAAGTACTGCCCTGACATCCTTGTGTACCATGACGCCCGCACGAGCTTATGCTCATTCTGGAAATGGGGCGTCTACCGCGGGCGATCGAATTACTATTTTAAGCAGCGGGTGAAGGATGTCGGAGGCTTCATCAAACTGCGGCGCGGGCAACGAAGGAGTTTAACGAGCGTCTTGCAAAGAAACATGATGTGACGGTGATAACCGGCTCATTTCCTGGCGCCCGAAACAAAGTCATCAACGGTGTGAGATACGTTCGGGCCGGCAGAGCCAGATCATATTTTCTCAGCAGGATGTTGTTCACGCTTGTAGCAGGAAGAATCGCGTCCCATCTGGAGAAGGACTTGGTAGTCGATGATTTTTCGCCATTTTCGCCATCTTTTTCATTTGTCAATGCGGAAAAACCGGTTCTTTGTGTTCTGAGAAATTTCTTTAGAGAGGAGGTTAAAAAGAAACACCCGTTTATCGGGCCAGCCATTCAGCAAATAGAACTGTTCTGTTTACGAAAGTATGATAATTTCTTGGTTTTCTCACCTAGCATGGAGAAGGTACTGAAAAGATTCCTTGACACAAAAAAAGTCAAGAAGAAAATTTTTCGGCTTTTTAGGGGGATTGAACTTTCATCGTATCTTTCATCGTATACGGAAGTTAAGCAAAGACCCGCATTCCGAAAAACAAAACAGGGCAAGGGAGACTACGTTCTCTTTTTAGGGAGGGTCGAGATGTATCAAAAAGGAATTGACATCCTCTTGGAAGGTTACCTGTTGTTTCGTAAAAATCTTCAAAAACAGGGGAAGCCTGCTCCGAAATTGTTGATCGCGGGCAATGCTTCTTCACAGGAACAAGAGAAGATACAAACTCTGGTCAAGGAACGTGGACTTGAGTCGGACGTGTGTTTAGTCGGAAGGGTTGAGGGTCAAAAGAAGGTGCGTCTTTTGCAAGAGTCGCTCTTTGTCGTCATGCCATCGCGGTATGAATCATGGGGCGCGGTTGCGATTGAAGCTGCTGCTGCTGGAAAAGCGGTGATCGGGTCTGACATTGATGGTCTGCGGGATGCGATTGTGAACAATAGCACCGGGTTGCTCTTTGAGCTTGGAAAAGCGATTCCGGCTTCGGCACAGCATTTGTCTGCAAAGATGCTTCAACTTTACAACAATCCAGCCTTGCGTAAAGAATTAGAACAAAAGGCAATCAAACGATCGACCGATTTTGACTGGTCAAAGGTGCTTAAACAACAGGAAGCGCTGTATGCGCGTGTATCTCGAACCTCACTTCGACCCTAACTTCGCCACATCGAGCATGGCTGGCACAACGGGTACCTTTCATAAAAAAGGTATTTATTTAGCGGGCTATGTCCCGAATCTCGCTACGCTCAGCCGCTGCCACCATGCGAGTTGCAGCTATCACGTAGTGTCGCACGATTCTGGGTTCGGTACGCGGCTTAACGTCCACAGCGACTTACACGGCGAGCGTCGTGCCGGTGCTGTGACGGGAGTAGCTAAACAAAAACGTTTTTGTTAAATGCGCTGAAATTCTCCCGGTCGTTGCTATGCTCACACAACAATATTCCACCAGTGTCATAAAAATCCGCCGAAAGCGCCCTACCTCTGGCTAAAGCCCGAGGCTTGACGGGCACTTTCTTTGACTGCGGATTTTTAGGACGCCAAAAAAGAGCCAACGCCCTAAAGGGCGGGGCTATCTTTTTTGAGCGTTTCGCTGGTGGTTTCATGCGCGCCCGCTGATCCTGGAATATTGTTGTGCTCAAAAACCACCGGTCACAGACCGGTGGTTTTCGACATCTGCGAACGTAAGTGAGCCATAAGCAAAACAATGGCGGAAACCGGCATTGGGAGATGCCGAGTTTCCTATGACGAGGAATGATTGTCAAAAGCTCGCGACCACTACAGGTTGCACATACTCCCTTAAGGTGATAGGAGCTACGCTCTTATCAGTGCTAAGTAATGAAGAGTTCAAGTGGCGAAGTGAATGCGCCGAGAATTAAACACTGGGAATCAAATTAATATTGTTTAAGATATTTAAAGAAAAGCTTTGTTGTGAATCCGTTTTTAAGTGCTGAAAAAATTGCAAGTTCGTAGGGAAAAGTGAAATTCTTGTTTTTCCAGCGATATTCTTCGAGCGCTTTGATTGGAAGTGTGATTATACTATTTTTCATTTGCCCTAACTGCACCATGAGATTAAATTTTTCGAACAGCGGCCTTTGGTCTTCCGGGACCCAGGGGAGGCTGCACTTGAATCGGGCAAGTTTTTCCCCCCATTCTCTGGTAGTTTGTGGAGGCTCAAACCCATACTTCAGTGCGGTGTCGTAGAGCGGCGTGCCGGGATAGGGGGTGAACACTTTCGGGCCGTCGAGGTTTACATTGTTGTACGTTTTATGAAGGTAATACATGAAATCAAAATTCTGTTTCCGGTCGTCATCAGTGTCGAACGGGAATGCAGTCATAAATGAGAGCGTGACGCGAATTCCATACTGGTGACACAACCGCACCGCATTTTCTACCTGCTCCTTCGTAGCGTCTTTATGAATGAGTTCAAGAATTCTTGCAGAGCCATTTTCGGCACCGATGAACACCTCAAAGCACCGCGTTTCCTTGAGTTCTTTTACAAATTCTTCATTGAAGCAATCAGCCCTGATCTCAGCCCAATAGGGAACGCCCAGCCTGCGGACGATGTCGAAAGCGCGTTTCTTGTTGACGAAGAAATAGTCATCGAAAATATACACTGCATCCAGATTGAACTTCCTTATTTGTTGGATGTCATAGTCTATGGAGTCGACAGATTGGCCGCGCCATCTTCTATTGTTCACTGCGACGTTGTAGCAGAATGCGCAGCGGTACGGACACCCTCTTGAAGTCATGAAAGGCAATGTGCGTGCATAGTTGTCCCGCTTGAAGATGTATTCTTCTGCATTGATGTCATCCCAGCACATGTTATATTGGTCTATTTCGGTGAAAGGCGACACGTTTTTCACGATGGTCTTGTGGCCTTTTCGGTACGCTATTCCTTCAAGGTAGTCGATGTTGCCGTTTGTTTCCAGAGTTTTGATCAACGCGGGCAGTGTTTCTTCGCCTTCGCGCAGGATTACATAATCAATGAATTCGTCCTTTAACGTAACTTCAGGAAGGATTGTCGGATGAAGTCCGCCCCACACAGTTATCTTTCCCATGTCTTTGACTGCTTTCGTAGCTTCAAGACTTTGCCAGACTGAGGGCGCAGTGATCACTGAGAATGTTACAAGGAAGCTGTCTTGAGATTCTCTTTTAATCTCTTCCAAAAATTTGTTGCTCCAGACCTTATGAAGTATTTTCGGCTTGTACCCTTTTTTCTTAAGAGAGTCTGCGATGTACATGAAGCCAAATGGAGGATACCGGTGGTGCTCATCGGGATCGTCAATTTTCACTAATAGAATTTTTTTCATTACCATGGCACGTTTATTCTAAATAATTTGTTTATTTGAACTTTTTTCTTTAATGTGGATGACTTTTACAGGACAGACTTCGGCGGCCTCTTTGTTTAGTTTGAATTGTTCATCATCAATGTCTCTCTGGGAGCCGCCATCCGGAAGAAACTCGCCATCAATGATGAACGATTTATTGGTTTCATCATTCATTTTCCAATGCTTTGGATTGATTGACGCGCAGGCGCCGCAACCAATGCAGTTGGGCTGGTCGTGTATGAGGACGAATCGGCGTGTATTGGCCATGTTGTATACCGTGCATAAAATAGTGCATAGAATACGGTGGGCGCCAAGTCAATTTATAAAGCTTTCCGTGTTCGGGGCTCTGTCCGGAATTGTACCGCTGCCACCCCGCGAGCTGAAACGATAAACAGGTTGCTTAAACATACTCTCGGCGACAATATGACCAGCACATTCACCGCGAGCGGTGCAGCGGTAGAGCGTAAGCGAGATGCGGGACAGGGCCAGTGTCATTAGAAAAATATAAAAATAGTCTGTTTTTGTTCCATTTTGACGGTGTTGGTTAATCTATTTTTGACAACGATCTTTTCTTATCCTTGTTGTTCGCATATTAATATTATTCAAATAGGTAATGAACGATGCTCTTTAATTCACTTGCTTTTCTCATATTCTTTCCTGTTGTCACGGGACTCTACTTTATAGTTCCTCACCGTTTTCGCTGGTTTTTGCTTTTGGCGGCCAGTTCTTTTTTCTATATGTCTTTTATTCCAGTATATATCCTGATTCTGGCGCTTCTGATCGTTATTGATTTTTTTGCCGGAGTTTTTATCGAAGATTCAGCACAAAAAAGAAGAAAGCTTTTCTTTTTGATTGCAAGTTTAATATCCACGTGTGCCGTTCTTTTTGTTTTTAAGTATTTTAATTTTTTTAACGCAAACTTCGCGTACATTGCAGAATTTCTTCATTGGAACTATTCTATTGAAAGTCTGAAGATTATTTTGCCGATCGGTTTATCATTTCATACGTTTCAGAGTCTGAGTTATGTCATAGAGGTATATAGAGGAAGACAGAAGGCCGAAAGAAATTTTGGGATCTATGCGCTCTACGTCATGTTCTATCCGCAACTTGTGGCGGGGCCGATCGAGAGGCCGCAGAATCTTCTACACCAGTTTTACGAAGAGCACTATTTCGATTATAAACGGGTTGTTGACGGGCTGCGGTTGATGCTGTGGGGGTTGTTCAAGAAGATAGTGATAGCGGATAACATCGCTGTTGTTGTGAATACTGTGTACAATAATCCAACGAATTACTCAGGAATTCCCCTGATCATGGCAACAGTTCTATTTGCCTTCCAGATATTCTGTGATTTCTCCGGTTACTCCGACATAGCGATCGGCTCTGCTCAGGTTATGGGGTTTAAACTGATGAAAAATTTCGACAGGCCATATTTCGCAAAATCCGTGTCTGAATTCTGGAGAAGATGGCACATCTCATTATCTACCTGGTTTAAGGATTATGTTTACATTTCTCTTGGAGGAAGCAGAGTGTCTTTGCTGAGAAAGTATTTCAACGTGTTTGTTGTTTTTTTAATAAGTGGTTTCTGGCATGGCGCTAATTGGACGTTCATCATCTGGGGGAGTTTGCACGGACTTTATCTGCTTATTTCGTTGACAACTGCGTCTTTAAGAGAAAGGGTGAGCGACAAGCTCGGATTGGGCAAAATTCCGAAGTTTCGTGATATGGCAAGGATTGGAATAACTTTTTCATTAGTTGCAGTCGGATGGGTTTTTTTTAGGGCAAACTCGCTTTCTGACGCTTGGTATATCATTACGCATTTATTCGCTAACTTAAGCCTGAATCTTGCTGGAATAAAAATAGGCACGAACTGGAATGGGCTCTTGATCATTGTTGGGTCTATCTTCTTTATGGAGTTTGTTCATGTCCTGCAAGAGTACATCCGCATCAAAGAGTTTTTCTCAGACAGGTCTCTTTGGATACGTTGGTCTGTTTATTTTGTGCTCGTTTGGGCAATAATACTTTTAGGAGCGAAGAGTACAGATTTCATTTATTTCCAGTTTTAGGTGCGTCAATGAATAAGGCTATTCAAAAGTTCATGCTGCGGGGAACTCTTCTTTTCGTAATAGTTTTTTCACCTCTTCTTATTCAGTTATTCTTTCCAATGGATTATTTTAATTACCGGGCTTGGGAAGCTTTGAGATTTGACAGGTTAGGCTCAGAAAAACCGTTCTACACGAACAGGCATCTTGAAAAGGTCGAGGAGGGAGATTTAGCTTACCGGACGCCATACGCTGTGAAGAAAAAGGTCATTTGGCAGACGGATAAATATGGGTTTAGAAATTACCCGAGTGATGATGACCAGTATGATGTAGTTCTGATCGGGGACTCAAATATGGTTGGTTCTGGAGTAAGTCAAGAGAATACCCTGGCTTCTGTTTTGAGTCGTAAAACAAATCTGCGCGTTTACTCCTATGCAAGCAACAACGTGAATTCTAATATTAACAAGGTTCTCGCAGAAGAAAGGTTCAGAAAGCACCCCCAAAAGGTTATTATCGTGGAGAGTATCGAGCGGCACATTCAGGATTTGCCGGCGTTTGAAGAGAATTTTACTTCAAAAAGAAGTGTTGTTCGCTTGTCTTTGTTTGAGAAGCCGATTGAAAAATTAGACAGTCTTCTGAAAATGAGCTCTATTAGATACGGCGTCGCGATCGCCAAGGAAAAGATTAAGCCGAGAAGTATTATTGTCAATCCGGATACGAAGATGGTCTTCTACAAACTGGCGCTTGATAATCAGCAATTCAACATCAAATATTTCGACAGGTCGGTGAAGAATCTTATCGAGTATGATAATGTCCTCAATCGCAAGGGCATAAAATTTATTTTTTTACCTATTCCTGACAAGGAGACCATCTACTATTCCGATATTCCTGAAGAATATGGGATGTTCAGGAAAGAGTCCCCTTTCTTAGAGAATTTTATTCGCGTGCTGGAACAAAACAACGTCACTGTGATTAATACGCTAGAAAATTTTAAAAGAAATAAACAAAAAGGCCTGTTTTTTCTGGATGATACTCACTGGAATGAGAAGGCAGTTAATATGACTGCTGATTTGATCGTTAAAGAGATCGAAGTCATGGCCGTAAATGATTTCAGGTCTGATGCGCTGCTTGTTGACCAGTGGGTATGGACACAATTCAAACAACACAGTCCCTACACCGAGCCGCTTGCAGCTGTTTCAAACCAGCCAAATTAAAACAACGTATTTGTTTAGCAGCGCCGCCACCGACCTGCGAGCTTGCAGTTCTTGCATAGTCTCGCATGATTCTCGGTTCGGTAAGCGGCTTAACTTACACAGCGATCGTCATGTATGGCGAGCATAGTGACGACGCCGCGATAGAATCAGCTAAATAAATACAGCTAATCGAATAAAATATTTCCTCGTTATAGGAAACTCGGCATCTCCCAATGCCGGTTTCCGTCTCAGCATTTGATTGTGGGCTGTATGTCCGGGCTTCGGGATGGGCGTGTGGCGGCGCAGTTTGGCAACGGCATAGTCAGGGACAGAGCCCATTTAATCATAACAAATAAATACAAGTCATCGTCGAAAGATGTTATGAGTAGCCCACCCCGTAAATTCAAGGCACGCATCACAGAGTCGGTAGAGCTTTCACCTACTGTCCTTGGCATTGCCTTCAAGCCGATTGACTTTCACGATTTTACATTCGAGGCAGGACAGTTTGTGATGCTTTCGCTGCCGGACGAGGCAGGCAATGAGAACAAACGCGCCTTTTCGATCGCGTCACCGCCTCACGAAGCTCCTGAGTTTCGCCTTTGCATTAAGATACATCCGGGTGGAAAGGTTTCAAGCCACATAGGTTCAGTTCCCGTTGGAGGGCTTGTTGAATTTCATGGGCCTTTTGGTAAGTTCGTCCTGCGCAAACCGCTTGATAAAGAAACACTGTTTGTCGCAGGAGGGACTGGAATCGCCCCTCTCTACAGCATGATTGCAGATTTGATCTACACGAAGGCGCAGACTGACGTTACTCTTTTCTTTAGCTTTCGGGAACCTTATGATTATATCTACGCAAAGAACATTGAGCAGATGACAGAAAAGCACAGTAATTTCAAGGTCTACACGACACTGACATCGCAGACAGTTCATCCAGAGGAGTGGTGCGGATCACGCGGGAGGATCTGTGAAATTCTTATGCACATAATAAAGAGTCCACATGACAAGTCGGTGTATATCTGCGGCCCTAAGGAGTTCATTGATGCGAGCAAGGAAACGCTTGTGCAGATTGGCCTTCCTCTAGAGAAGATTTTTGTAGAGCCGTGGTAGGGCTGACGTTACCTGATTCCTCCTTCTTTCGTCAAAAGCTCAAGACCGCTACCAGTTAACAACCAGTTAAGAGATTAGTGGAATTTAGTTGATTCTTTGCGGAATCAGAATGTGCTTCACATAATGACCGGTTGCATGTTCTGGCATGATCTTTGGTACAATCTGCTCCAGCCATTTCTCTTCTGTAATCCAGTCACCGCGTGTTCCATCAGGATGCTCAGCATTGATATCGTAGACCTGACCGCCATCAAAGGCAATCCAGTGCGTCTTCCATGCTTCCTGGTTCCAGCATCTCCATCCTGAGTATTTCCTCTTATCTAGGGAACCTGTGAACTGCACAAACAACAATCCCGCTGGTGTAGTGCCGAGTGCTTCAGATGGTTTTTCTGTGCGATATCGCAATTTAATTTTTTTGTGCGGCTGTTTATATTGCTCCAAGCCATCCTTGATTTGCGGAGGATTGATCCATCCTTTTTCTTTCCAGAGAGGAATAAGTTCAATGGCTTGTTCTGTCGAGATATTCAAATATGCCGCAAGCGCGCTGGGACCGCAGTTTGCTCTTGTCTGTACAATATCATCAGGAAGTCCCCTACCTCGCGGGGCATCAGCTAGTCTCATAGCTAACTCCTCTTTAGTTCTTGTTGGAACAAAGTCCGGTCCGGCGTATACTAACTCTTGCGTTGCTGGAATCCATCCAAAACAGACAAAATACCCCTTATCGTTGACGTCGAGCCTTACTTTATTCCAGGGCAGCTTGACATATTGTAATAATGGCAGGGCTTCTAGCAAAGATTCCAAATTCGTCTCCTGCACAGGTTCTGGCAGTTCACATACGTCTCCATCTTTAAATTTTCCATAGATATCTAGGTTAAGCTTTTCCATTTCCTGAACAACCGTATGTACAGTTTTTGCTTTTTTTAGTTTATTCTGTAAACTAATTAGTTTTGCACCTCTTTTTCCGATTTCGGAATCTACAAAGATTCCTGGATCATCTAGATGATGAGAAGGATACAAAACTCTTATTTCCGTTGGTGCTAGATATCGTGAAAGATAAAAAGAATCTGGAACATATCCGCGCAGCCACTCTAATACTGAATAGTCCATTGTCTTGCGAACGTTTATTGTTTTCATATCCTCTTTCCCTCCTGCTTTAATGGACCATACTTAATCTTGGTTTCAGGAACTTCGCTACTTTGAATGACATTTCCAGAAGCAACTTTGATAACCAAATTCAGCTCTTATATTTAAAACTTTCAAGTTCCGACTTCTTCTGTGCTATCACGTTTTTACTTCCTGTATGATAACCGTTTTGGGTGGTTATCATGTACAAGCTTTCCTTTAAAAATTGTGTTTGGATAGTTAAGCGGGTTCTGAAGAGGATTTCCCAAGTTGAGGTTGGCAGAGTTCAGAACGTGACTTAATGTATTAAAACAGCATATTTGATGAAAAACCATATAAATCCAACCTCCACTATAATCCCAATAAAAAATAGGATTTGTTTTAGCCGCGCTGCCGACTTGCGAACTGAAGGTCCTCGAATAGCCTCGCACTATTCTCGGATCGTTATTCAGCTAAACCCGTACAGTGAGCGTCGTGTACAGCGAGCGTTGTGGCGGCGTTGCGATAGAATCAGCTAAACACATACAAAAACAAATACAAAAAAAGAGGATCCGGCATGACAACATTCTGGAAGCGGGCAAATCCGCCTAATGGTGTATTTCAAATGAGAGAAAACCCGGCATTGCAGACGAGCCCCTTCGAGTGCGTCTTTTTGGGCGCCGGAGGAGGCGTTGTATTGGCGCTGATTGTATTTGTGCTCTCTAAGACCATTGCTCGATTTGTGATGCCGTTCTTTCTGACAATGTCCAACTTTGGAAACTTTATCATCCAGTACCTCACCCATCGTGCGCACCATCCCCTATGGGGCTCACTTCTGGTGTACGCACTGATAGGAGCAATCATTGGCTTGAGTTATCATCTCACTGAATTGCAGGAGGGAAGACGCCAGGCAAGACGCGATGTTCTCATCAGTATCGGAATCATCTTGGCCGTCAACCTCTTCCTGATTATCAGGAATTTCGTGTAGTGTTTCTTTAGAAGGGTGGAGAAGATATTTTCAAAGTCCATATCGCGTGGAGCTATGAAGTGGGCTGTCAGAAGGGAGTTGTTCTGACCAAACACTTTCTAAGGTCATAGCGTACGTAAGCTTGCAGCGCCTCATTCCGTCGTTTCTCTGAAAACTTAACGACCGGCTCTGTCCCGAGTGTGCCGTTGCAACCCTGCGAGCTGAAGCGAGGGACAGAATGTTGCACACCCTCTAGTCGACAAGATGACCAGCACATTCACCGCGAGCGGTGCAGCGGCCGAGCGCAAGCGAGATTCGGGACAGAGCCTTAACGACCAATACCTTTATAAAGAATATGTTTATCCTAATCAAAAACTCAGGTACAAAACAGAAGGACATCGATTATGGCAAAGGCACCAGTAAGGCTCAAAGTTGCAGACAAGTGGAAGCGTAAGAAATGGTTCCACCTCATCACTCCCAAGGTCTTTGGGGAACAGGTTGTTGGCGAAACTCCCGCAGATTCTCCAGAGGCGGTCAAGGGACGCACTGTTGAAGTGAATCTCATGATGTTGACAGGCAACATCAAGACTCAGAACATTTACCTGACATTTGAAGTCACGAACGTGCAAGGGGCAAACGCCTACACGGAACTGAAGCGGTTTGAACTGCAGCAGGCTTCCATTAAGCGCCGCGTGCGTCGAAGAAAAGACAAGCTTGATGACAGTTTTGTGTGCATAACAAAAGACAACAGAGTGATTCGGCTTAAGCCGCTAATGATTACGAACTCTAAGACAAGCCAGAGTATGAAAGCGCGCTTGCGGCGGATCACGATGATAAATCTGCAGCGTTCGATCCGCACGGTAGATTATGATACGCTTATTATGGACCTTGTGAACTACAAGCTACAGAAAGATATCCGGAATATGCTTCACAAGACTTTTCCTGTCAAGGCGTTTGAGATCAGGATGCTTGAGACCGTGAAGGATGAAAAGCATAAGCTGGCATCGTCTCTTACGAATGCGGCGACGCTGCAAGCACCGCCCGAAGCTCGCATAGAAAGCGAAGAGGAAACCTTGCAAACTCCGCGAGAAGAAGAAATCGCGCAGGAAAATCTTAAGACACAGGAAGCGTAAGAATTTTTTATCCTTGTTGTTCTCACACCATGGACCTCTCAGTGCATTTCGTTGTTTCGACGGTGATCGCAGCTGTTCTCTATCCGTTTTTCGGCTGGTTGTCTGTATTCATCATTGTCGGCGGTTTTCTTATCGACGCCGATCATTACCTCTGGATTGTTCTTTCAAAAAGGACCCTGCGCTTGAAGGCAGCTTACGATTATCACAGGCAATGCCAGCACTGGAATGATTACATTCTTCACATTTGTCATACAATTGAGTTTAGTGTGCTTGTCATAGTTCTTGCGATGCAGTCCACATTCGCAGCTCTTTTCTCATTAGGATACTTTCTGCACCTTTTCTTAGATCGTATATATGCGATTCAATATTCGCGGAAACACAAGCGGGTATTCAGGTTCTTTTGGTTCAATGATCAGAAGGGCCAGCGCGCCTTTTCATTGAGCCATTGGATACTAGTTGAACTTGGCGTTGCGCATTTGTGGAGGTTTGGAGCTGTTGACGAAGAAGCTTCACGAGCGCTCCAACAGAGAAACATGAAAATCATTGAAACGGCGCCGGTTTATCAGAGAGTTGCATGATAACCATTAGACGGTTACACGCGAGCTGGTTACGTACAATACAAGATGATTATACAAGATTATGCAAGGAGATTTTGATGGTTCATCTTAGAATCAAGCGGCTCGATAAGGGGATTGCAGTGCCATCGTATGCCAAGGAGGGTGATGCGGCATTTGATTTGCGTTCAACAGACGACGTAGTGATCAAGCCAGGGGAAAAGGCCCTTGTGAAGACCGGTCTTTGTGTCGCGATCCCTCAAGGGCACGTTGGATTAATCTGGGATCGCAGTGGGCTTGCCGTAAAGAACGGCCTCACGTGCCTTGGTGGAGTCATCGATGCTGGCTATCGAGGAGAGATCGGTATCGTGCTGTGTAACTTGGGAAAGGAAGATTTCAAAGTTGAGCGCACCATGAGGGTTGCACAGATGCTCATTCAACCCGTGCACAGGGTGACGATTGAAGAGGTGGAAGAGCTTGATGACACGCTCCGCAGCGGTACAGGGTTTGGGTCGAGCGGGTTTTACTAAAAGATATTTACTAAAAATAAGAAGATTAAGTCTTATTTACATAATTATTACAATCTTACATAATTATTACAACCAACACCATCTACACTGCTGCCTTTTGCGAGATGGCCGTTAATGTTTTTTACAAAGAATGTATTTGTTTAGCAGAGTCGCCACCGACCTGCGAGCGAATGCGGTGGTTTGATGTAGGTGCGACTTACTTGTCGGTGCATTGAGCGTGTTGGGCTTTTTCATGATCATTCCTGCGACTCATGACAACCCCGCAGCGTAGATGTTCCCTGGGAACATCAGGCGACCTCCGGTCACCTACGACATGTACAGACTAAACTATTTTTGGGTATCCCTGTCATTCGTCGACGCGAGGCAGGATTCCTCAAAATAGACCCGTCAGGTATATTTCGTGGGTGACCTCGCAGCAGCGAGCGTCGCCCGATCTTGCCAGCGTAGATTTACGCTGAAGGATGCCGAGCGTCGCAGGAAGGATTATTCACAAAAAGCATGACTGCACCA
>JACQXV010000243.1 GCA_016208715.1 Candidatus Woesearchaeota archaeon
AGACTTTGCTGCTATCCTGTCGTCACTACTCCGGGATGTTACGTATTGGATATTGGGCTTCGCTGCCGCTGACCAGCTCACCCTTCACATCTTAAGCTTTACGACGCTTTACTTTCATTAGTGGGTAGAATGGCCATGTCACCATGGCCAAGCCCCCGTTGCGACTGTACGTGCAGTTTTTCCGCATACAGCCACTCCGTGAATTGCCCTTACCAGGGAATTTTAGAACAAACATAGCTGATTCTCTTCAGGCCTGAAGATACTCCTCATAGAAAATAGCCCAATATCTTGAAAGTCCTCTCTTGAAGGTTTTACATTCTTGGCTGGTCTATCTCTCCATCGCTTCCATTTATAGGATCGAAGTCGATTTCTGACCCATCTGTCCAATCTTGTAAACAGACCAACATTGCGTCCAGCGTTGTGATAATTCCCCCAGCCCCGAAGAATCGGGTTTAGATTTTCGATAATCTTTTCCAGCGGCTTATCTCCTTGCTGACGTTTAGTTGCCTTTCTTACCTTCATATAAAAGGCTTTTAATGATTTTGTCCCTACTCCTCTTGCACGTTTGCCAAAGTGAAATCCGAGAAAGTCAAAACCTTCCTCAAAGGAGACTATCTTTGTCTTCTCTTCATTCAATTGCAGTTTCATCCGTTCAAGTATCCCGCAGGTAAAGATTAATGCCTTTTCGGCTTCTTCTTTACTGCGACAAAGTATGAGCGCATCATCCGCATAACGGACAAATTTATACCCGTTTTGCTCAAGAGCTATATCCAACGGTGTAAGATAAATATTACTTAGTATCGGACTTACCACACCGCCTTGGGGAGTCCCGGAAATCTGAAACCTTACGTTTCCTTCTTCCATTACCCCGGCCTTTAGCCAACCACGTATAAGGCCAAGAACCCGTCGGTCCTTTATGACCTTACGCACTAATTTTATCAGGATTTCATGATTTACATTATCGAAGAAACCCTTGATATCAATATCCACTCCTGTACGATAGCCTTCCCGTCTTATCGCTTCAATCTTTCCCGCAGCGCTTTTGGTGCTTCGCCCCGGTCTGAATCCATAACTTTCTTCATGAAAGTATCTCTCAAATATCGGGCTTATAATATTGAGAACCGCCTGCTGACATATTCGATCGGACACCGTTGGAACGCCTAACGGCCTCTTCTTCTTGCTGCCAGGTTTATCGATGTAAACCCGCTTCACGGGCTTGCTTCGATATGTGTCGTGATAGAGCCTATTCTGCAACATGGATAAAAGTCTGTCTTCGTCTTTCTTCCATGCTTTAATGCTCTGTTCGTCCACTCCAGCCGCTCCC
Organism: Candidatus Woesearchaeota archaeon; assembly: GCA_016208715.1. Classification (GTDB taxonomy): domain Archaea; phylum Nanobdellota; class Nanobdellia; order Woesearchaeales; family UBA11576; genus JACQX01. Next base: position 1,325 of record JACQXV010000243.1, read on the forward strand.
TTATTCCTGCATATTTTGTCCGCCGCAGCTTTCAGATTCTTTCGCTTATAGACTTTGTCTATCGCACTGTGAATTACATGCTTCACTATCTTTGTTCCTCAATCAGAGGGTTTGCGACAAGTACCGGTATCTTTCGATTCTGGACGTTTTCTTGGTGAATTTTGTCCTTGCCCAGCTTTGTCGATTTACCCTTCTTTTCAAACGGTGCTGCCCTTCACCTTTTATGGTTACTATGACAGCGCTGACTCCTTGCAGTCGCTTCGGGTTGCCATTTCCCTTCTCTCTTTACAAGAGACTTCTGCATGGTCTCAATCGGTAACTGTATCTCCTTCTTCAGTTCCTCTCCATTCCTAAACACTTATATCTGCTTCCAAAGTGAAAACCGTACCTTTCTCACTTCTTGAGTCACTTTCGTGACCTCGACTTCAGGGTATTAGGCCCCCTCATCCCACAGATACGCCACCTCGGACTAATTCCCTGACTGCCGTCACTTCATCAGGGAAACACGGATTTGAACCTCGGTCTCAGGCCCTTCTCCTACCCGCTTTACAGCGTAGCAGGTAACCAACCTCCAGTATTCCCGCTCGATGGCAACGGCGAGAAGATTCTCTCTGGAGTGATAATCCCTAATATTGACCTCATCTCGCTCTATACGGGAGCTTGTCGGATGGACTCTCACCATCACTTAAGATTATACAGCTGCGATTCGCCCCTAATCATTATACGGTATTCCCGCACGAAAGACGTTTTTCCCTGGATACCGGCTAAAGCCGGTATCCAGGGAAATCCTCCTGCGGAGGATGCTGAAAGTATGCCAGGCACTGCCTGCAGCGAATATAGCGCTTTTCGCAGTAGAGCGCACCAAAGGTGTGCGGTGCCTGCGTCCTGCGGCATACAGCACTTGTCATG
>JACQXV010000244.1 GCA_016208715.1 Candidatus Woesearchaeota archaeon
TCGCGCTTCTTTCACATAATCACCATCATTGACTCCGCGCGAAGACCAGCTCGCAACAGATTCGGCGCTGTCGATCGCTCCTACAGCGACGACAGCTGCATTGGCGCCTGGCCAATCGATGCTGCCGTCCGCAGGCCCATCATTGCCTGCTGCTGCAACAACGAGCACGCCTTTGCCGACAGCGTACGTGATTGCATCACGAATAAGAGTGCTTTCCGAATTTGAACCAAGACTCATGCTAATGATATTTGTGCCCTGGTCAGCGGCGTAGCGGATCGCTGTTGCAATGTCATCAGACCAGCAGCTGCCGCCTGATCCACAGACCTTCACCATCCACAGGTTCGCTTGCGGTGCGACACCGAAGATTCCTTTACCATCAGCGCCTCCGTTAGCAGCAATAGTTCCTGAGACGTGCGTGCCATGGCCATTCCTGTCAGAGCAGCCGTTCTGGATCCCGCTTTTTGTCGCATCCTTGCACAATTTCACGCTCAAGTCAAGATGATTCTTGTTAACTCCCGTGTCCAGCACTGTAACATTCACTCCGGCACCGCCAGAGCCGCCATTTACTTTGACAACGCCCCAAGGTTTCTGTACGCTTGGTGTGCACGTGCGTGTGGCAACAGATGGCTTTGCAAGGAGGTAGTAAAGCGGCACTTCTTCGACGTCTACGCCAGATTGTTCAAGCGCTTTCGCCTGATCCTTTGTCAGTTCACTCGTAAAACCACCCTCAAAATTATGCTGCACAGTAAAAGCGGTTTTGAGAAGTTTATCATTTGACTTCACAAGGTATCTTCCTTTTTTGTCGTGCGAGTCTTGTGCTGCTGCAAAAACTGAAAGGACTAATGCAGCCATCATCAAAATTAAAAAGATAGAAAATGCTATTTTTTTCATGGTTTTCCTCCTCCCGCGTTATCCTCCCGCGTTAGATTAACATATGAAGCAGTCTCACAATTCTTCTCTAAATCTCTTATTTTCTCTTATTAACGCCCCGGTTCCTTGTTTCATCCGGTGTATTTTTCCTAAATTAGGCAGACCCTTCAACAAAGTCTTCCACTAAAAGCGGACATGATCCTTTGGAATTATATTCTTAATTGATAAAGGAAGCTTGATAAAGGAAGCAGTCAATTTTGATCTTTCTGCGTTTGCTTAGTACACCATCAAAAATTTATTTATGAGAAGAAATAAGAAGGGTATTTAACGCTTCCGAATGGTGAGACTGGCGGACATATTAAATAACCTTATTTATAAAACATTAATTAATAACCTTTTATAGGGTTGGTTTGGGAGATGTTGTCCAGAGAGGACGTCTAACACAATGTAAATCGTTTCAGCTGGCAGGCTGGCAGCGGCACAATTCCGGACAGAGCCGGCGAATACAAAACCTATATAAACAGCATAAGAACTCTGCAATTAATGATCAGCA
>JACQXV010000015.1 GCA_016208715.1 Candidatus Woesearchaeota archaeon
AAAAGCAACCGCAACCGTGCGAGTTGCAACCATCCGAGTTGAACCGCCCCGTTATTCTTGCTGATTAAAAGACGAAAACTCAAATTGAACCTCTCTTTTTATTCTTAAGCGTTTTTAATTGTTGTGGATAAAAACACAACACATATTTAAATATTTTTATTTTGTTTGGGCTCTGTCCCGAATCTCGCTTACGCTCGGCCGCTGCACCGCTCGCTGTGGAGGTTTAAAGCGATGTTGTCGACAAGAGGATGTGTAACATCATGTCCATCACTTCAGCTCGCAGGGTGGCAGCAGAACAATTCCAAACAGAGCCGCTCTTCCTCCAAACATTTATAAGTTTTCCTTAGATCGCGCACACGTGGCAGACAAGAAAAAGACAGCACTTGGGAAGAACGACCTTGTATTCTACCCTGTTGATGTAACATACAAAGTCATCGAAGGAAAAGCACGGATCTATATATACGGCAAAGATGTATCCGGGCGGCAGATCTGCGTCATCGATCCCAACTTTGAACCGTACTTCTATGTTATTCTCAAGAAACCAAACAAGGAAACGGAAAACGCAATTGCCGCGCTGTCCACAGCAAAGAAAGACGAGCAAGGTAGAGTCGTGCGCGTTGTAGCTGCGCGCAAGTTCTACAAGACCAAAGAAATCGACGCACTCAAAGTGTACACCGATCTGCCTTCTTCCGTTCCACTCTTGCGCGAAGCTGCAAAAGAGATCGATGGCGTAGCTGAAGTGCTCGAAGCAGACATCCTGTTTGCTCGCCGTTACTTGATTGATAAAAAAATAATCCCCCTCGTAGTCACCAAAGCAGAAGCTATTGAAGTGCCGCTCAATCTTCGTGTTCCCGCATATCTTGCATCAAAAGTGTGGCAGGATGCAAGCCCCCTTGATGAAAGCGCAACGCTCACTGATCTGCACGTACTCGCGTTTGACATCGAGACGTACAACCCAGAGGGAAAAGTGATCGCTCCCGAACGGTTCCCCATAGTGATGCTGTCGCTCTACAGCAAGAACTTCAAGAGGGTTTTGACATGGAAGAAATTTACGACTGAGCTCTCCTATGTTGAGTTTGTGGATTCGGAAGCGGCGCTCCTTGAACGATTCAAAGAGATCATTTCAGAACAATCGCCCGATGTATTGACAGGATATTATTCTTCAGGATTTGATCTTCCATATATATTGACGCGCTGCCACAAGAACAAGATAGCGCTCGACATCAGCCGGGATTATTCTGAAAGCTACCAGCGCAAGAAAGGGGACGACGTGCAGATCTCAGGACTGGCGCATCTTGATGTTCTGTCATTCGTACGGCGCGTTGTGTCGAAGAACATGAAGACAGAATCTCTCAAGCTTGACAATGTCGCGCTCGAGCTGCTTGGAGAGCAGAAAGTTCCCGTAGATCTTTCTGGACTCGCTGCTGCGTGGGACTCTGGCGATGCCGCGATGCTATCGACATTCTGCGAGTACAATCTTGTGGATTCAAAACTAACACATGATCTTTTCTTGAAACTGATGCCAAACATGATCGAATTCGTGAAATTAATCGGGCAGCCGTTGACAAGTGTCTGCGATATGGCATTCAGCCAATTCGTCGAGTGGTACCTGATTAAGAAGACAACAGACTTCAACGCGTTGATCCCGAACAAGCCGGGGTATCAGGAGACTTCGCACCGGATGAGCACGCGCGTGCAGGGGGCTTTCGTGTTCGAGCCAAAACCGGGATTGTACCATGACGTTGCCGTGTTTGACTTCCGATCACTGTATCCGTCCATCATTACGTCGCACAATATTTCACCTGAGACGCTGAATGCCGAATGCCAAAAAGATCAGCGATATACGGTGCCGCTTGAAGGCAGCACCGACTATTTTTGTCTCGACAAAAAAGGATTCTTCGCAACCATCTTAACAGAGGTCATCGACAGGCGTGCGCAGGTCAAGAAGCAGATGAAGACAGCCACCGCCAAAGAAAAAGTGTTTCTCGACGCTGCGCAGTCTTCGCTCAAGATCCTCGCAAATTCCTTCTATGGCTATTTGGGGTTCTCTGCAGCAAGGTGGTATTCAAAAGAATGCGCTGCAGCCACAACCGCTTTTGGAAGATATTACATCCATAAAGTCATCGACAGTGCCGGTGTTGCCGGATTTACCGTACTGTATTCTGACACGGATTCTGTCTTTTTATGGCTGAATAAAAAGAACGAAAAAGACGCGCACACGTTCCAGGATAAAATCAATTCAGAATTGCCGGGCATGATGGAACTCGACTTTGAAGGAGTGTTCAAGGCAGCATTGTTTGTTACAACAAAGGACGAAGGCACTGGTGCAAAGAAGAAATATGCATTAGTCGATTCTTCTGGCCATCTGAAGATCAAAGGATTCGAGACTGTGCGGCGCAATTCTGCTGTAATCGCAAAAGAGACGCAGGAAGAAGTTTTGAAGATCATCATGGTTCAGGACAAACCTTCAGATGCGCTCGCATATGTGAAGAATGTGCTAGCTCGGTTGCGGGCGCACGAGTATCCTGTTGAAAAAGTCGTAATCAAGACACAGATCACGAAAAACACGGAGAGTTATGATTCCATCGCGCCTCATGTCGCGGTGGCGCGGAGGATGAATGCGTGCGGCAGCACGGTGTCTCCCGGCGACATTATCGAGTGGGTCGTGACGGCCGGGAAAGGAAAGATACGCGACAAAGCAAAGATGCCGTCGGAAATAACTTCGGCAGATTACGATCCTGACTACTATATTGAAAATCAAATAATTCCTTCCATCGAGAACATCCTAGCGGTATTCGGGTATACTAAGGAAGATTTCGAGAAGAAGCAACAACGAGGATTGGGGGAGTGGGCGTGATGGAAAGATAATGAAAGATAATTGATGAGAGCCCCGCCTATTGGCTCAGTGTCGGCTTTCCTCCCCACAACTTTCTCCACCGGTCAAGAAAGTAGCCGTATGGGCGTGACGACAATGCGCTCAACGCGAGGCCGCTCGGCAGCGCGACGACTGTCTCGTCGAATGAAGCGCCGGCGATCGTCAGCGTCGCCACGTAACAGGGAAGCGTGAAGAGCGTCAGGCCGGAAGTCTCTGTTAAAAGCTTCTTGAGTTGTGAGCTGCCCGAGTCTGTGCGCCGCGCGTGAGACCACCATTCGCGAAATTTACCGTAAGGCCTCGCTGTCACGATGCCGACGATGGTTCCAATCGTGCGGGACTTGAGCACTTCATTTGATTCCATCCCTGCGATAACGTACTCAACGAACGTGAACACGGGCGCGTAGAAGATGAGCGACGAAGAAGTATCGACAAGATAATCCTTCATGGCAGAGTACCAAAGAGATCTTGACGATTCACTCGCCGCACTATCGGGCGTCTCGGTTTCTTTTCTTTCATCTTTCGGTGACAGCCTGTCTTCTAGGTCACTCATGTGCCAAAAGATTTTCGGACTGTATAAAAAACCTTTGATAATCAGTACGTGGAAAGCTTCGTCGGTAAGCGAACTTCGCCACATATGTACGACCAGCACCGCTCAGACGCGCTGCGCGCATCTTCGCTCAATTTCCGCCACAGCCAGCTCGTGAGTGGATGTCGTTTGTTGATGGCTGACATCCCCATAAGGGAATGCTTCCCTTATCAACCCACCTCGTGAAGTTCGTCTAAGCTTTCCACGTACGATAATCATTCATTTTCCTTCATACTTCATTCATTTTCCTTCACATTTCATTCATTTTCCTTCGTAATGCCGTAAGCTAATCTGTCCCCTGCGCTTGTTTTCAGGAACTATAGTCCCGAGAATATCCTCGCCAACCTGCTTTTTCACGTCAAACGCAACGGCTTTTCCCAAGAGCTGTGCAAGTTGGGTCACGCCTGCCCGCTTTACATCTCCAACGTCCTTGATGCCGTTATTATACATCTTCCGTGCACGAATGCGCCCAATGCCCTGGAGTTTTAAGAGCGGAATTAGTTCCTCGCGCACGCCATACTTGAGGCGATGGCGCAGTTTCACGACTTCCTTGATGATGGAGTGCATTTGCATCAAACGTGCAAATTCTTCTGCAGTGTAGAGGAGCCAGTCTGCGCGATCGAACTTTGCGCGGCTTTCTCCCGGGCGGACATCAAATGTCTCAAGCAAATACTCGTCGTCCTTTTCGTCGATCCATTCGTACATGAAAAGCGCCGTCTTAATGGAGTTGATGAACTCATCGTAGTCAGGCTCATAAACGCTTGGCTCATCCATGAGAAGATCTGATTCGTGTAATGCAAGTTTTTCTAAGATGTCACCTAACTCTTTAGTTTTTACCTTGAGTTGCGGCCTCATCTCGAGTGTGCTGCCGACCATCTGCAAGAGCGCGAATGCAGTAACTCCTTTTGGCGTCGCGCGTTTTAGGCACGTAATCATGTGGTGCGCTGTAAGGGGATCAACGTAGAGTTCTGCAACTCGTTTTCCAACAAGTGTTGCCCGCAAGCGCTTTTCACAAAGTTCATCTGCTGAAACAAACCCGGCGCTCTCGCTCCCAGCAATCGTAATGAAGCCGAAACTTTCGAGCAAGTGAAGCATTTTGTTAATGATGTGCTCAAGTTTATTCATGTCCTTGAATTGGAATGCCCAGAATGTTTGCGAGAAAAATTCCATGATCTCTGCCTGATTGCAGACGAAATCTGTTGCGATCAGCGAGAGAAGATAAGTTCGTAAAACTGGCTCAACTGCAAGCTTTGAGAAAATGTCTTCTGGTTCTCCATGAATATATCTTTCAATGATTGCTTTCTTGTCTGCAACGGTTGTCGCAAGGCAGATTGCTTCGCCGAATGCATCATATTTTGGCCGCCCGGCCCGCCCGGCCATCTGCAAGTACTCGAGTACTGGAATGTCTTGCATGCCTCCCCATCCTGTTGTGCTGTAGCGCTTAAGGTCTTTGATGATCGCGCGAAATGCAGGAAGATCGACCCCCGCCGCAAGGGTCGGCGTGCAGCAGATGATTTTTATGTTGCCGAGTCGAAATCCGTCTTCGATCGCTTCACGTTGTGATGCAGTGAGTCCCGCGTGGTGGAACGCGATTCCTTTTTTGACGCATGCTGCAAGGCGTTCACACTGGTGTGTCGGTTTTGAAAGCGCGTTCAGAACCGTTTTCTCGATATCGCCGCACGCTTCTTTGAGGCTCGGCTGGACACAGGATTCATTGATTTTACGAGAGATGTCCTCTGCAGTCTTTTCTGCGCTTCGCTTATTTCCAACAAACACGAGCGCTTGCTTGCCGATTTTGATGGTATCGAGTGCAAGGTTTATGGTTCCGTTATTAGTGGACGCTTCAATGCTTGCTTCATGCTGCAGTTTCTTGAAAGCCATGAACAAGAAAAACGGGGAGCAATATTTAAGGATTCCTTGTTCTGTTTGTGCAAACCAGGTGGTACAGAACACATCCAACGCGGTTTTTAAAATAAGGAAAGAAAAAAAATTTCAAAAACAAACTTCCTGCGCGTCATTCACGGTGAGACTGGCAGACCGAAACCGGTCGCGGTGTCATCACCTGCAGTATGTAGATCATGGAGTTTTGCCATATCCTGCAGGTACTGCCGCGTTGCTGCCGCGCTCCCTTGCCATAACTTCGCTGCGAGCCCGCTCACGTGTGGCGTCGCCATAGACGTGCCGGAAAGCGTGGCATAGCACCCATTACTCCAGGTCGACAGGACCGAGACTCCTGGTGCTCCGAACTCTACCTCTCGCGCTTCTTTCACATAATCACCATCATTGACTCCGCGCGAAGACCAGCTCGCAACAGCTTCGGCGCTGTCGATCGCTCCTACAGCAACGACAGCTGCATTGGCGCCTGGCCAATCGATGCTGCCGTCCTCAGGCCCATCATTGCCTGCTGCTGCAACAACGAGCACGCCTTTGTCGACAGCGTACGTGATTGCATCGCGAATAAGAGTGCTTTCCGAATTTGAACCAAGACTCATGCTAATGACATTTGTGCCCTGGTCAGCGGCGTAGCGGATCGCTGTTGCAATGTCATCAGACCAGCAGCTGCCGCCTGCTCCACAGACCTTCACCATCCACAGGTTCGCTTGCGGTGCGACACCGAAGATTCCTTTACCATCAGCGCCTCCGTTAGCAGCAATAGTTCCTGAGACGTG
>JACQXV010000245.1 GCA_016208715.1 Candidatus Woesearchaeota archaeon
CATTTTCCGCCACAGCCAGCTCGTGAGTGGATACAGTTCATCTAAGGCCGACATCCCCATAAGGGAATGCTTCCCTTATCAACCCACATCGTAGTATTTTGCTTCGCTCAATACTACTCAATGTTCGTCGTCAGGTTGGTGCGTAGCGAAAACAGGACTTGAGATCGCTCGTGCAGGGGGCGAAAGCCGTGCGGGGCATCCCCCTTGTCGGCGTCAATGAATTAACTTTCATCCCTCGCAATAAGGCGGTGGTGGAAATTGTGCTGGTCGTTAAGCTTAAGGCGAAGTTCGTTTAAGCTTTCCACGTACCGCAAAGCGATACTTTTATATATCTCCAATACACGAGATGTTTAATACTATTAAAAGAGGTAGATGATGGCTATACGTTTGAAAGGCAAGAATGCCCAGGCCGCAATGGAGTTCTTGATGACCTATGGCTGGGCTATCCTTGTCGTTCTTGTCGCGATCGGCGCTTTAGCGTATTTTGGTGTTCTCTCTCCAGTGAAGTTTCTTCCAGAGCAGTGCTTGTTTCCCTCAGGCATCTCCTGCGATGATTTCAAGGTCACTTCGACAGACGCCACTGTTGTCATACGCAATGGGCTCGGAAGGGATATAACTGTATACACTCTTGCTGCAGGAAACTGCTCTACTGCGAATATCAGTACAGCAGTGGCTTCGGGAACCCAGAAAAGCCTCACGGCCTCCGGATGCTCGAATGGAGTTGCCGGCACAGCGTTCTCAGGAGTTCTTACCCTCACGTACGCGCAGACCGACACTGGCCTGACAAAGAAGATGGTTGGCACGATTTCGGCGAAGGTTCAATGACACTCATAGATCCATCAATAGATAATAGCTATGATAGATAATAGCTATGGATCAATAAAATTATGGATTGATAAACTGAGGTGAATGGTTGATGCAGACGAAAAAAGCACAAGCAGCGATGGAGTTCCTGATGACCTATGGTTGGGCTATCCTGGTCGTCCTAGTGGCCATTTCTGCACTCGCATATTTTGGAGTGTTAAGTCCAAGCAAGTTCTTGCCTGAACGATGTACGCTTCCTTCAGGGATCGCGTGCCTTGACCACAAGGCGACCGCAACCTCGATTTCGCTTCGGGTGCAGAATGGCCTTGGAGTCGACATCACGGGTGTAACGCTTTCATTATGCAATGGCACATCTGCAGCACAGAGCCTAGCCAATGGTGCCCAGGCGACCTTTGCGGTGACGTGCAGTCCTGTGTTGGTGTCGGGCAACAAGTTCAGCTCAGACAACGTGAGCATCTCGTACACGAACTCTGAAACTGGCCTGAGCCACACGAAAATTGGTTCCTTGACAACCAAGGTCGAGTAAGCCGCCGTTCTTTGGTTTTTTCTTTTTTTTCTTTTCTTCATTTTCTTTCTTGCTTGTTAATACATTCACGTAAGGCAGGGTATCTTGCACCATGATCTTGAGTAAACAAGGACAAGCAGCATCCGAGTACTTGATCGTCATGGGTATAGTGATGTTTCTTGTTATCACGACTTTTCTTGTGTTCTTTCAATACAACCAGCAGAACCAGACCAACATCGCGAGCGCGCAGGCTGACAGCCTTGCAAAGAAGCTTGTGGATGCTGCTGAAGAAGTGTACTATCTTGGCAAGCCCTCGCGCAATACGGTTCAGGTGTACATGCCTTCAAATGTAGCGGTGGTTAACATTACAAGCAAAGAGCTCAACATTCGCATCAAGACTATCGGCGGCATCAGTGATGTTGAGCAGTCATCAAAAGTGCCTCTCAACGGTTCAATCTCTCCAACGGCAGGAACAAAGTATATTGAGCTCACTGCGGCTGACAATTATGTCTGTATAGTTGAACAGGGCGGCAGCTGCTAAAGGAGATATAGGTCAAATAAATATGGTGTCTGGCAAATTTATTAAGCGAAAATCTCAGGTGAAATCTCAGGTGTCGACGGAATTTATTATCTTCTTCGGCTTCATGTTCCTCATCTTCGTGATTTTCTTGATCGGCGTCGCGGACAGGTACAAGACGCTCGCGGCAGACAAGGAACGCATTCTGCTATCCGACCAGGCGCAAAAGATCCGCAAAGAGATCCTCGTTGCAAGCACTGTCGAGGACGGGTACTCGCGGTCATTTGAGATCCCTGCAAGCCTCGATGGGGTGAGTTTCACGATACAGGTCGTTAATGACGTTCTCGTTCTTGAGTCCAGCAAAGAAGAGTCATCGCTCAAGATGCCTCCAATCAATGGCACGCTCCAGAAGGGCGCCACGAATACGATTGAAAAAAAGAATGGGCTGCTGTGCATCAATGGAGGGTGTTGATATGCATTTCTTCGCGCGCAAAGGCCAGATTGTTGTTACAGACCTGATTCTTGGCAGCCTTGTTTTTGTGGTCGCTATTCTCGCATTCTACCGCGCAGAAGTCAACCTGCAGGAAGTTGCCTCACGGGAGCTTGCTGATGTGCAGCTCGAGGCAGGCATTGTTGCAGATGCGCTGTACTCGCGAGGGTATCCTCCTGCGTGGACAAACGCGACGGTTACGGATATGGGCATCACGGAAAACAGCCGAGTGAATGTAACGAAGCTTGCGCAGCTGCGTGCGATGCAGTACAATCAGACACGCAACATATTTCGCACAAAGTATGATTATTATTTTTATTACGAGCAAAATGACGGCCCGACATGGATTGATGCCGGCGTGCAGGAAGGCATCGGAAAGCCAGGAGTGAATTCGACAAACATTCTGACCGTTGAAAATCCCGAGCAGCTGGCGCGGATCATAAGGTTTGTGATCTACAATGGAGCACCGCACCGAATGGTTGTGTACGTTTGGAAGCCGTGAGATACATGGCCCGCAAATCCATCTTCTTTGTCACCGACGCCGCGATCGCTGCATTCGTTCTTCTGGGAGCAATCCTGCTTCTATCAACGATCGACATGGGCGCAGGCAGAAAGAGCGTCACGATCATGATGGCTTCTGACATCGTAGAAGTGCTCGGCGAGCTTCAAGTCAACGAGATTCAGGGCGATCCTTTCGTCCAGTCTCTCATCGCAGACGGCAACATCACGAACGTCAACACGACGGCACTCTTGCAGATCGGCACATTGTGGGCAGAAGGCCAAAGCCAGCTTGCAGGCAACTTGACGTATACCGCGCTCAAGGACGTGCTTGTGATAATCGCTGGTGTTGATATCGTCATAAATAACGAGACTATCTACAGCAGGAACGCGGAGCATCTCGAAGCACAGGGATCGACGCTCTCTGTTGCAAAGCGCATGGTCTCAGGTATCAAGCGCGGCGCGCCTACCGAAGGCTACAATGCCAGGGCGTTTGCTGTTTCTATATCAAAGAACAATACGCTGGTTGTCAAAGGTGACGTCGTGTCGAGCAGCGTCAAGAAGACTTCCGGCGGCAATAACCTGAACGTCGTAACCGAGATGTACGATCTCGTAATTCCTGACAATGCCACGGTCCGGGACGCGTGGTGGTTCATCGAGGCGTACTACACAGACAACAAGTTCAAGGCGTACATCAACGGGACATTCATTCCCGGCAGCGGAGGCACAGGGAGCGCGTTGCTCACCGGCCTGCAAAGCTATGTCGGTCCGGGCTACAATAACTTGACAGTGGAATACCGGTTCGGCAGCAATGGCAATGAGGGCGGTGATGATGGAGCATCCCATTTCGTAGTGAGTTACACGACGCCGGATACGACGACGATTGCGGACCAGGACACGTTCTACTTTTCCAAGGTGAGTTCTCGGACGTCGATACGCCAAAAGAAGCCAATCTTTGTATCAGGCACGGTAAACACGATCGACGTGAGCGTGAATGTGGGTGGCTCAAACTCGACGCTCGGGTTCATCTATCGCGGGCAATGGTATAATATTTCCAAGAAGATCATTACCGGCCCAACGGTGTCGTGGAGCGATGCCGAGATCAAGGCAGCGATGAACTCGAAGAATGTTTCGTACGCAAACCTCTCAAACGAGTACTTCTGGTTTGTGCTTGACATCGACGATTACCATGTGCGGGAGAATTTGGGAGCGCAGCGTGATATCCTTGCAAACTCCAAGATTGACATTGGCATGGCGGCTTCAGTCGACGTGTACGGGTACATCGACATTACGCGCTTGACGACAAACGAAACGCACCAGACCCAGCAGTCAGGGAGTTTTTACCGCAACGTACAATGGTTCTATCCTTACGCGAACAACTCGATTTTTCATAAGCTGGACTCGCAGCTTGCCTGGCTCTACCTCGTTTCTGCAGGCCAGCCTAACCAGGCCGTCTACTCAAATAACGTGAAGCTGTACGATCATCCCCCGAGTCCATTCATCGCGGAGTTTGCGCGTTGGGGGTTCACGAATAGCTCTGGAACGATTAAGATGGGCCAGAACAATTATTCGTTGAGCTTCGGCTCGGGCTATGCAGTAGACCCTACCAACTCGCTTGTAGATTACACGATCCTTGTTAAAGGGAATGTCCCGTATGGCGCTACATTCGCGAATGCGACCACTGCACAGCAGGATGCCGTGCAGCGCCTCCTGACTCAGCTTGGCTCGTATGTGCAGGCAGTACAGATCGCCAACACGTCGGTGGTGCAGAGCAGCGTTCCCACCATGTGGGGTCCTTCATTGTTTGAAGCGAGAGTGAAGCAATGAAATTAGAGTCGAGCAATGAAGCGGGAGTGAAGCAATGAAGCGAGAGTGGAGCAATGAAGCGGGAGTGAAGCAACGAAGCGAGCGTGAAGCACTGAACGGCAGGTGTGCGGGGGTGTTGTTGAGAAAGTGGAGAAAGTTGAAAAAAAATGGAGTTTTCTTTACAGTGATTGCGGTAATTGTTGTCGGCTTCTTTCTCGTGAGCTTCGGGCTTTTTGCAAGCTATCGTGATGTGCTGCGCACTTCTGTGCTTGAAACGCGCGTGTTCACTATGAATAATTTTATCAAGAATATTGACGATGACATGGAGCGCAGCCTCTACATCTCAGGTTTCCGCGCGCTTCTCTCGCTCGTAAACGATGTTGTTACGACAGGAGTGTTTGTCTCAAATCTGAGCACCCAGTTTTCTGAAGTGATCTATAACGGAACAATCAATGGGACTGCGCAGGATCTGATGCAAAACAATACGCTGCTGTACTGGACGCAGAAGATTCAGGAGGAGAGCGCCAAGATTAATCTCAACACGACGATCCGCGTAGGTTCCTTGTTGATAGATCAGTCAGATCCGTGGATGGTGTTGCTGACAATGGAGGCGAATGTATCGATTGTTGATAAGGATGGCGCGGCTTCTTGGAATGTGTCTCGAACTGTGCAGGCGCGCATTCCCATCGAGGGCTTTGAGGATCCGTTCTTTGTGGTGAAGACAGGGGGACTGCTGTCACGAAAGGTATTTCGCACGAATCTGACATTGTGGAACGTGACGCATCTGCGCACCCACTTGAAAAACGAGACGTACCTCAACAACTCAAACGCTCCAAATTTTCTTCTGCGCTTGCAAGGAAGCACCGCGGCATCAAACAATGGCATTGAAACACTGATTGACACGAACGATTTGATCCAGGTTGGCATCAGCGTGCTGAACAAGACATCTGTTGACTACATTTACTGGAGCACAAACAATCCTGGCCACTATGGAATCACAGGAATTACGAATGTTGACTATCCAAAATTCAGATTAGACTCGGCGCATCTTTCGGTCTATAATGTCACGAATCAGAGCTACAGTTAAGGACGAACGTTTCCCATACATGATTTTATACATGATTTTCTAATATATGAATGTGCTCTTCAACATGGCTCTGTCCCGAATCTGCCGCTGCCACCCTGCGAGCTGAAACGATAAACATATGTTTCAACATCCTCTCGGCGACAATATGACCAGCACATTCACAGCGAGCGGTGCAGCGGCCGAGCGTAAGCGAGATTCGGGACAGAGCCCCTCAACATGAGTGTAAAGCTGACTTATTGAACATAATATTTTCAAGACTGGTTTCCACCACCGCATTTGATTATGCACCATAATCATACACTAGTGATTATACACCAGTGCAGCGACCGAGCGCGGCGAGATTCGGGACAGAGCCGATTAAGAGCTAATGATTAAGAGCCAATGATTATACGACAGGATATACAAAGATTTTTAAGTATTGAATCATTATATTATTTTGTTTTGACGTAATGAAGTTTCGTTCAGGGTGGTTAACACAAAAGTTAACACAAATATACGAAAAGTTTACGTATAAATGAGAACTTAGGAAGAAGTTAGGAGTTAGGGAGTTTTAAATAAGAGCAGTTTTTGTGGGTGCATTCTCTATGTCTGCAGTAAATAGAGGTATTGATTTTTTCAACGATCTCAGTTTTCTTGAACCTGTCTGTAGTGGCTGCCAGATAAAGGTAGATTACGGTGTAACAACCGTGTATGATGAGAAGAGACAAACGCACATCTGCAAGAAGTGCGGCGCTCTCGTGAAATAAAGATCAGTAAAAAAAATCAGTATTTGTTTCGCAGCGTCGCCATTAACCCGCAGTTACTGTAAATCACACTGTAAATCACATAAAGTCAAACTAAGCATTTTTCACTTGACAGTAACTATTAGACCCGTAAAAAAGAAACATAAAAAAGAAACATTTATATAATTGAATTTCCTAAAAAATCCCGGTAAACTGGTTAATCGAAGTTAAGTTGGTTTGGTGAAGCTGGGTTTTGGTTACTTCTTCACCACGCGCTTCAAAAAAGAGGTTGGACGTATGGTAAAAAGAGGTTGGACAGGGATAGTTCTCGTTGTGTTGATGTTTTTATTGCAGGCAGTGCTCGTGGCTTCGGAGCTTGCAGCGCCGCCCGAAAACGATGGCCCGCAGATTGATTTGACTGTTCCGGCCGTTGTCTTTCGCGGAGAACCATTGACGCTCGACTTGCTCGTCACTGATATTTCGGGTGTTGATTCTGTAGAAGCACTTCTTAAACTGCCGGATGGAGAGACAAAATCTTTACACTTGCGCCAAGATCACTATGGTGATCCGGCTTATTATGCTAAGATTCCCACAACAGTAACAACCAAGACAGGAACATATACATTCGTGATATTTGCGGCAGACGTGTACGGCAACAATGCGTACGCAGAAGGCAAACAATTGCTTACCGCAAGATATAGTTTGATGCTCAAGGTTGATCCGCTCAAAGTCAAAGGAGGTGAAAAGGTTGCAGTGAGTGGGTCAGTTTTGTTTGACGATGGCTCGCTTGTGCCTAATGCGGCAGTCACCTTGCAGACACCTGCAGGAAAGGTAAGTGCGCCGCTTGATTCGAATGGAATGTTCAGCTATTTGATGACCGCGCCGGAGAAAGAAGGCAAGTATCAGGTGTCTGTACAGGTGTTGTCGCCTGATGAGCAGCTTTTTGTGGCAAGTGAGTCAATCGAAGTTGAATCGGACGCGGCGCCTGCAGCAGGCAGTGAATCATTGACGACAACAGATACTGCTGCAGCGCCTGCTGTCCCATCAGATTCAGCTGTCCCGCCAGATTCAGCAAACTCTCAAGAAAGTGAAAGCGCGCTTCAAGAGAGCGTTGCGCCAGTCGAACCGGTCGTTGAACCCGCGCTTGTTTCGCCAGACGAAGCTGCCTCATCCACTGTTGGTGTTGCATCTGCAAGCGCCTTCTTCGCAATGACTGGCCTTAGCGTCGGAAGCACCATTTCAGGGCTCGTCTTCCTGACGATTCTGATGTCGGTGCTTGTTGGAGTCGGCTGGAAGAAGGATCGGTTGTTGTCACGCAAGGAGCTTCTCCATCGTGAAATGAACACGTACTTGTGGAAGCGATGGCTGCAGAAAGAATCGCCAAATTCTCGTTACCTCAAGAAATAAGGAGAGCAATGAGGATGGGATCCATGCACGATGTTGTTTTTTATTCTTTACATGGTGTTTTGATCCTTGTAAGCCTTATATTATTAGTAAAGTTGTTGTAATTTATTCAAGCTGTTAATTTGTTCAGCAGCGCCGCCTTCAACCCGCGAGCGGAATGTTTTATGCATCGCGTGAGTCTTCAGTAAATTTGTTTTCAATTTGTTTTCGGTAACTCTCTTCTGTTCATCTTAGGGTTCATCTTAGGTATCATCGGCACGAAGACAGCATACAATGTTGCTATGCACGCTACCACGTACCATCCGAATCCTATCGCCATGCCAAGCGATGCAGCAAACCAGATGGTAGCGGCGGTCGTGAGATTCTTGATCTTATCGCCATTGCTTTTGAGAATCATTCCTGCGCCAAGAAATCCGACGCCGCTCACGATCTGTGCAGCGATTCGTGCCGGTGAGTTAGGATCAATGACGGTTGAGAGTAGCGTGAATATCATCGCACCGCCGATGACGAGTGATTGTGTGCTGATCCCCGCAGGTTTTCCTTTTAGTTCCCGTTCAAGCCCTATGAGAAATCCAGCTAAAAGACAGAGTGAAAGTTTTATGATGAAGCTTCCTTCATAACCAGTTAACAATTGGTCTATCATGTGCATTAACACTCAACGCGTTGCGCTTTCTTATTTAAAGATGCTTTTATTTCATGCTGTTTTGCAAATATAGAAAGTTTTATATGTATAGAAGCCACGATAATTCGAATAATTTGCGAGACGGGGTTGCTTCGCTCTCCTAGAAGAGGTTGGACAATGCGGCAAAGAGGTGGAGTTTTTGTAGTTCTCATTCTTACCCTGACCATAGCCCTCTGCGCAGTTGCTTTAGGAGCGCACAACGTCACGATTACTTTCTCACCAGCGTCTGTTTACGAAACAACCCAGCAAAGCTTCCAGTTTGATATCAACAATTTTGGTTCGGCGGATGCGATCACTGACCTTCAGGCAACAGTCAGCCCTCTTGTTGTAGCGTCCGTCGTCTCCTATGCTGGCTGGAGTTCAAATTATACACCTGCGGCTGTTACGTGGTTTGGCGGGAGCATTGAGCCAAATGTGCTTCTTGCGCGATTCATTATTTCAGCGACTGCGCCTAAAGTTGACACTAATACGACTGCCGCAGGCCTTTTGCTGACAACAGACGGTGTAGGTTTTCAGCTCGCGTCAAATTTTTCGTTCATGGTTCTCGATGACGCAACTCCTCCGTTGGTTTCTAATCAAGCGCCTGCCGGCGGTTCGTACGTGAAGATGGGCAATAATTCTGTACAGGCAAGGCTTACTGCATCGGATTCTGAAACGGGTGTGAAATATGTTCAATTCGGTTGGCAGTTGTGCAGCCCTGTTTTTGACAATATCACGAACACTACAATAACAAATCACCCGTGGCACTATGTGAATCTTTCAAATAGCAGCAGTCTCAGCAGCAGTCTCTATCAGTCGACAGTTGACTGGTCTTCATATTTGAATGCTCAGCTCGTCTGTTTTGATATTCTCGCAGAGAATAACGGGGGCGCGAGCGTGGCAACGAACGGAACCGCGACGGTTGACGGCACCCCTCCTACAGTGAGCCTCCTCTCCCCTGATAATGGCGCCGTCACGAACCAGGCCACACTCTTTCAATTGTTTGCCACAGACAATTTTGCGTCAAATCTTTCGTGCAGAGTGTATGTGGACGCGACAAGTGCTGTAAATGTGACTGCGCAAAATAACTTTACAAAATCGGTGCCCGCAGCAAATGTCGATGAGGGCCCGCATGCATGGTATGTGACGTGTGCCGATGAGGTCGGATGGGAGAACACGAGTGAAACACGAAATTACATCTTGGACAAGACGTCTCCCGTCATTACGCTCGTATCACCATCGAATCAATCAACCATTGCATCATCGACGCCTCTCGTATTCAACGTGACTGATAACTATGGGGTTGGAGCTGCATGGTATGTGCACGATGGCAGTATAACAAATGTGACGGGAAATGCCTCTCTTGCAGCCGCTCTTGCATTTTCCCTCAACCCGGTGTCGTGGAGCGAGGGCTTAAATGAAGTCACAGTCACCGCGGTAGATACAGTCGGTAACACCAGAACGTTCAGTGCCGCGTTTACGATTGACAAAACGCCTCCGTCAATCGTGCTCTTGAGCCCATTGAATGATTCGGATGTTCATGTTAACTTTAGTTATAACGTAACAGATAATTATGACGCAAACATTTTGTGTACTTTATTGATCAACGGCTTTCAGAATGGCTCGCAAAACCGCGCGTCTGGAACTGCAGGAACAATTTCTCGAATACTTGCGCCGCAAACATACTATTGGAGCATGAGTTGTGCCGACGATGCGAACAATAGTGCACAAAGTTCTGCTGCCACGGTTGTAGTTGTTGACTTATCGGCGCCGGATGTTGTGTTCGACAACCCTGCTGTTGTCTTGAGGGGAGATGACATCCAGTTGCGAGCACTCATTACAGATGTCAGCAACATTGCGCAAGTAAGCGCGGTGCTCACAACTCCTCTCAATCAGACGTTCGTTCTTGCAGTGAGTAACACCAGCGATATCTATTCGGCGCTGTTTCCGACAAACTCGACCTCGCCGCCCGGGACTTGGACGATATCCCTCAACTCTACTGATGTCTACAATAATTCCATCTTGGCAGCGAGCGCATTATTGCTCACGTACCGTTACGGCGTGACGCTGACGCTCGCGCCTTCCACAGTTAACGTGAACGCTAATGCGGTAGCTCAAGGAACAGTACTTTATGATAATGGATCATTGGTCCCAGAGTCAAGTATCGCCTTGCGGTGGCTTGCGGAAAATGCCAATGTAAGTCTCAATAATCAAACAGGGGCGTACACGCACACCTTTGCCGCGCCGTCATCTGCTGGCACGTACACGATCAACGCATTCATCGTTCCGCAAAATAACTACAATTTCAACGTGAGTCAACTGCTGACGGTCAATAATCCGGGTAGCGAAAGCGGAGGAGGTGGTGGTGGGGGAGGCTCTGGAGGCGGTGGAGGGGCTGGAGGTGGAGGAGGTGGCAGCGCCGACAGGCAACTAGCCGCGCCGCAAAGCGCCGCTGCTGCAACGAGTGCACCATGCACCCCTGAGCGGGCTTGTGGTTCTTGGAGTGAGTGTTCGAATGGTAAGCAAGAGCGGTTATGCGAAGAAACCGGCTGCGGCGGAGCAGGCAACACGCGCGCAGAAAAAAGATCATGCCAAGTGAAAGCCAAAGAAGAATCGCCAAGATCAGCACTTGCACCGCTACCACAGCAAGCAGCGCCGGCCCAAACGCCTCTTGTCCAAGAGAGCGTTCGTGGGGAAGGTTCAGAAGTAGTTGGCGCAGCTTCAGGGTTATTCAGCCTTAAGCAGCCGGGCCGTGTTGCAGTACTATTGGGCCTTGGTATGATTGCTGCGCTTCTCTTCTCGCTCCATCATTACAGTAAGAAAGTTCCCATACGTCGTCGAGCCAGGAGCCATCGTCAGCATGTTCGCGAGATGATGAATCAGCATCTCGAATGGCGGCGGCAACGGCAGATGCAGGCACAGTCGGCAAGGAGGTTTGCAAAGAAATAAAAAGAGCGCAGTTGTTTAGATGATGAGTTTAGATGATTATATAAGATGATTATTTTGCAGCGTCGCCACGATGCTCGATGTACACGATGCTCGCTCTACACGACGCTAGCTGTACACGACGCCAGCAGTACAGGTTTGGTTGATTAACGACCCGTGGAATACAGGATTGTCATAAAAATCCGCCGAAAGCGCCCTACCTCGGGCTAAAGCCCGAGGCTTGACGGGCACTTTCTTTGACTGCGGATTTTTAGGACGCCAAAAAAGAGCCAACGCCCTAAAGGGCGGGGCTATCTTTTTTGAGCGTGTGAGCTGCTGTTAAAACCGTCAGCCTGTAGGTAGATAGCGACGTTGCTGAACAAATACAAAACAGCAAGTAACAAATATGTCAGTGATAACTTGTCGTAGCAGTGCCTGATGGTCTTAGAAGAATTAATGAAAATCGATGTGGTTGAACGCCGTCCGTACATATCTTTTGTCCTTGGGTTCTTCTTCGCGTCTCTTGGATTTCTTGTAGCTCTCTTCTTTTTTCGCGAAGTGATGTCTATAGCGATGGTTTTTTTGACAACTCTTTTTTTAGTGCATTTGATGATTAAACTCATTAAGGCTGAAGAAGAGCGTGAACGACGCGACGGTTTACAACATTTCTTTCACAATCACGCCGATGTGTTTCAAGTCTATTTGTTCTCTTTTGTTGGAATATTTATTGCGTTTGTTATTTTGGGTTTTGCCACGCACATGTATGACCAATCTATCTACAATGATGCGTTTAGTTTTCAGTCAAAGTTTTTGCGTTTTGAGCACGGCCTCACGACTGAACGTGTCAAGGAATTTGTGGCGGAGCAGCCGCATCCGACGTGGTCGCAGTTTGCGGCTCTTTTTGTAAGAAACTCGGCTGTGCTCGTCCTCTCTTTTGCTCTCGCGTTCTTTTATGGTGCAAGCTCTATCTTTTTGATTGTGCTGAATGCAAGCGTGTTTGCAAACTTTATTGTTCTTGTAGGAACTTTCATTGCCAGAACTCAGGGCGAGAAAATCTTGGTGCTGCTGCTTTTCATGGTGCATTTGTTGCCTGAGCTGAGCGCTTTTCTTATTGCTGCGATTGCGGGAGGTGTCGTGTCAAAGGCGTTAATTAGGGAAAGCCGCAACAGTGTAGAATTCCGCAACGTGTTTAAAGACGCGACGATGTTGATCGCGCTCGCCGCAGCACTCTTGCTGCTTGGCGCTCTTCTTGAAACTTTTGTAACAACACGACTGTTCGCGATCTTCTTTTAGGCAGCACTGAATTCACGATGGCAAAGTGCTCTGCCGCACAGCCTTTCCCAACGCAAGCCAAACTATACACAGAACACAGCAAGCCTCAAACAAGACCGCAGCCTCAAACAATAAAAGCACGGGAGTCAGGGTGTGCGGCTTCCCTGTTCTAAAGGGCGGGGAGGATGCCGCAATGGAGCTGTCAAAAAGAAACTGTCAAAAAGATAATCTTATAAACCTCCTTCGCTAATATTGTTAAATTACAGTCTAATTATACAGTCTAACTATATAGTCTAATTTGTATCATTTACTATTTTACTATAACGTTCAAAAAGTGGTGTTTATGGCAATTACGTTTCGTGAATCTGACCGGCACTTTCTGTTATCCCTTCTAGTTGCCACAGGAATCATCATTTTTTGGAAAGGGATTTGGGAAGGAGTTGGGTCGTTGCCGATCATCGAAAACGCGTGGGTTGACATATTCATTGGTTTGGTGATCTTAACGTTTACACAGGCTATTTTCAGAGAATTTGATCCATTGGGCGGTCTTGAAAAAGGCGCATTGAAGGTGATTGATTCAATCCATCATCATCCTGAAAAAGATAAGTTTATGATTAGGTATTATGACAGCATCAAAAAGAAAGAAGTGGAATTCAGTGCAAAAGATTTGCGGTACATTGAAAAGAACACGTTGACAGTTCACGAAAATGGTCGCGAGATTTTTATTCCTATTCACCGCGTGCGATCGGTTTGCAAGGGCGGTCGAGTAGTCTGGAGATTATAGCTGAATAGCAGACTGGCTGACTATAGCAGACATTAGTATAGCTCATGACTAAAGAATGAATACAGCAGACATTGCAGCTCATGACTAAAGAATGAATAGATTACGGACATTCTCTCCCACGAAGTATGCGGGAATTTCTCTAGACAAAGCTTCGCGTTTCTTCTGCATCGCGTCGAAGAACTCTCTGATTTGCTGCTCGTTTGCGACGGTGTCGTTGTTCAGCGTCAACGCGGTATGTGCCGCCTCATAGTTGTGTCGGTTCTTGTAGTGATCGATCGACTCAGTGTAAATGACTCTCTGCGTTCTTGTTTTTGTTTCATATTTAAATTTTACCAAATATTTGTTACCTATAAGTAGTTAAAAACAGAAAAATTTAAATAGGGATGCGTCGACAAACGCCATTGCCTTGCACAAGAAGCTTGGGTGAGAAAACAGGATCCTAATGTGAGGGTGCAAGGAACACAATTTTTGGTTTTTTCGTATTTGTGGGCTTGTCCTGAATTATGCACAAAAACTTCGCCAGATGTTTTTGTGCGGGGTTTAAAACCCCGCCCTTCAGGGCGAAGTTTTTGGCATCCTAAATGTCAGAAATGCAAAGCATTTCTGAGCATGCTCAGAAACCAAAGGTTTCTGACAAATCGGTCTATATATGCGGGTGTCCGTTCAAACTCCGCACTTTAGTGTAGAGTAGGACGCCTGCGACCGATTTTTATGATCTCAGATATTTTTCATACACTGCATTGACTGCTTTCTCATGATCTGCGTGATTGATCCCGTAGATGATGCATCGCTCTTCTGAGCCTTGCGAGATGAATGCGATGTTGACGTCTGCATC
>JACQXV010000079.1 GCA_016208715.1 Candidatus Woesearchaeota archaeon
AGCCGCTGGAATACCGACGAGTTGAAATCTTCCTAAAGTAACATTATCATATGCCATAGATCTTTCACCCTGCAGTACATTTACTTCTACAGATGTTTGGTTATCTGCAGCCGTCGAAAAAATTTGACTCTTTTTAGTCGGTATTGTTGTATTTCTTTCAATCAATTTTGTGAATACATTCCCCAATGTTTCAATTCCCAGCGAGAGTGGAGTTACATCAAGCAAGAGAATGTCCTTCACTTCGCCGATCAAAATAGCAGCCTGAATTGCCGCACCGGCAGCAACTCACTCCATCGGGTCAATGCCTCTTTCCAATTTTTTGCCTACTAAATCCTCTACAAATTTCTGTACCGCCGGCATTCTCGTAGGGCCGCCTACAAGTATAATTCTGCTAACATCGCCGGCTGTCAGTTTTGCATCCGAAAGCGCCTGCTCAACGGAATGACGGCATCTTTCAATAATTGGTCCGACGATGGATTCAAGTTTGGCGCGGGAAATTTTCATTGTAAGATGTTTGGGGCCGGATGCATCCGCGGTAATAAAAGGCAGATTGATGTCCGTTTCCAAAATATTTGAAAGTTCAATTTTCGCTTTTTCTGCGGCTTCTTTCAGACGCTGGACAACCATTTTGTCGGCTCTTATATCAATCCCGGACTCTTTTTTAAACTCCGATGCGATAAAATCAATCATAGCATTGTCCATATCCGTTCCGCCTAATTGCGTGTCTCCGCTTGTTGACTTTACCTCAAAGACGCCGCCGCCGAAATCCATAATCGTAACATCAAGCGTACCGCCGCCGAAATCAAAAACAAGAATTTTTTCATCTTTGCCTTTTTTGTCAAGACCGTAAGCAAGACATGCCGCCGTCGGTTCATTTACGATTCTCTCAACTTTCAACCCTGCGATTTCTCCCGCATCTTTTGTGGCCTGACGCTGATTGTCGTTGAAATACGCGGGCACGGTAATAACGGCTCTGTCAACAGTTCCGCCCAAAAACGCTTCGGCATCTTTTTTTATTTTTTGTAAGATAAAAGCTGATATTTGCTGGGGCGTGTATTCCTTGCCATGG
>JACQXV010000246.1 GCA_016208715.1 Candidatus Woesearchaeota archaeon
TAGATGAAATTTTAAAAAGAGGCCCCTTGAGCGTAGATGAACTTACCCAAAAAATAGAACCATTGAGTATAACCGAATTAACAGACCTATCAAAGAAAATAAAGAAGCTGGCAGACGAACTGCTCAAACCCAAGAAATAACCCATTCGACTTCGCTCACCACAAGGCTGACATACGCCTCTAGAATGCCTCTAAAACCTTCATATTTGCGTTCTACGGGGTTTTCTTTAGATAGGTAAGGGATATGGGTGGTAACTGAAAGGAATCAAAGGATGAATTACCAAGACCTAACCCAAAAAATATCCGCCAAATTCCACCTGCGCCGCTCTTTTTCCAAGAAACTCCTTGATCTAATCTCTAGCGAGATAACCCAAGAACTACGTAGAGAAAAAAGGGTTTATCTAAGGGCGCTTGGCGTCTTTCATCCTATCCAGCGTCCTGCCCGGCGTTATTATGACCTCAAAACCAAGAAAATCAAAATCAAACCCAGCCATAAAGATATTGTCTTCCGACCAGGAAAACATCTCCTTCGTCAAATTACCAGAAGCAAAAAAAGCCTGTAATAACCCAGTACTTTTTTGTTTATAAGGGAAAAACAAACTGAGTAGGCGCTGACAAAGGTGGTCATTTGGCTTTGGCCAAAGGAGGCCAAACCATGGCCTTGTCGCCTAAGTGCTGGGCGGTTTGTGGCGCTGTTGTGCACTTGGATGCTGGCGCTGGTGGTGAAGGCTACCCTCGCATGCTGGCGCGGGTTGGCGCAGCGCCCGCCCCCGCCTGCCTGTAAACGAGGGCGGGGTGCTTCGCAAGCGGGCTTTGCCGCCTATGCGACCCATAGTGGCGCAGTTAACCTTCGGCGGACGCTCGCGTGCAACGCGTGTTACGCGTGTGCTTGCTGGCAACGCTTAGTGGTTATTTTTTGGCGCGCAAGTTCGCATTCTTACGCCGCCTGGGTCGGCGGCGTTGCCCGCCTGGGTCGGCGGGCGAGCACAAATGCAACCCTGGTTGGTTAAGCCAGGCTTGAGAACGCCACCATCCCCCCCAAAAAAGAAGCCCTTGACGTTTTCTTGAATATTTATAAAGGGAAAACGTCAAGGGCAGAAGA
>JACQXV010000235.1 GCA_016208715.1 Candidatus Woesearchaeota archaeon
CATCGCATCGATGCTTTCAAGAACACGGTTCAGATTGTAGGGGATATCGATCTGCGCAAATCCTGCATTCTTCACAGCCTCACGAAACTGGACTGCAATCTCTTGTTCTGCAAGGACGAGAACAGGCGATTCAGCAGCCTTTAGGTATCCTGCGACCTGATCCTCAAACAACTTGACGCGCTTCTGCGGT
The DNA here is from genome assembly GCA_016208715.1 of Candidatus Woesearchaeota archaeon. Taxonomy (GTDB): domain Archaea; phylum Nanobdellota; class Nanobdellia; order Woesearchaeales; family UBA11576; genus JACQX01. Next base: position 191 of record JACQXV010000235.1, read on the forward strand.
TCGGCTTCTCCCCAAAAAACTCCTGAATCGTACACGACCAGATCATACGCTTCCTGTTGTGCGGAAGGGGCTATTTTCCAAGAACATTCCTGCCTAGTTCATAGAGCAGGCTGCACGCATCATCAACAAAGACGACATTATGCTCTTGCCGCAGTCGCGCCACAAGCTCATTGTGCGCTCCGCCGCGTGCGGTTCCTTCCTCTGGTCCGCCGAAAAGAATCCTTGCCATACATCCCTACCTCAGGTTACAAGCGGGGGCACGTTTAAGATGTATATAAGCATTTGGACGTTCAATGTTTTCAAAATAACGACTTGGGCTCGCTTTCACATCCTCTTATAGTTAATCTCTTCCTACAGCGCGGGTGACCTGTTTTAATCCCGCAGAGATGGAGCCTTAGCCTCGCCAATAAATTGGTTATTAATATGGTTGTGCATGAGGCTTTGTGCTTATTTCACTTGTGCTTCTTCCTTTGTCTGCGATGACGGCCGATATAAAGAGCTACTTCGGCAATAAGGAGCAGCCCAAACAATGCAGCAATAATCAAGCCATTACTTGTACTTTCAGCCAGCGGCTCAACCGGCGCTTGCGCTGATTGTTGTGGAGCGGCTTCTTCTTGTGGTTGTGCAACAGGAGGCGCTGGCGCCATAACACTGGCCTGCTGCTCCTTTGGCGCTTCTTTCTTCTTTGCTGGAGTCACTTCACGTATCGGAACAGGGCCCGCACGCAACGAAGTAATCTTAAGCGTAGCTTTATTCGCTACAACATCTACATTAGTAAGTTGAATAGAAATGTCATTTTCAGCATCCTGGTCAAGGTCGACGGCTTTCGTTTCACCGTAGAGCAGGGTAATGACCTGCACGACTGAGCTAATTCTGAGCGTTACAGCGTTTGCACTAACACTGGTGAGTTCGATCGTGTGCTTCACTGAATCTTTCGTAAGCTCAACCTTCTCATTCCTTGCAAGAACTACCAGAGTCTCCTGCATCGATGCAATGTCTCCAATATTATGAGTTGCAGACACAGTGGTGCCTCCGCCGCCTTCGCCACCACCGCCGAGCAATGGCGCTTTGCCAGGAACCACGTTAAAGCTGATTGTTGCTTCCATGGAACTAACAGAATTTATCGCTTTCCCGGTCATCAATACAGTCATTAATGAGTTGTACGTTACTATACCTTGGGCTACCAGTACCAATAGCCACAGTAAAATAAGGTAAAAGATCGTTTTTCTCGCACGACCGCATTCACGAATCTCCGGTGTCATCTCATTTGAATACCGCTCTCAATATTCCAGTGTATGTTCCATATTCTGCTTCTCGTCGTACTTTTGCACTAATGAGCACACTCCTATTGCTGTCAGGAGGCAAAATCAAGTAATTGTCCGACACAGAAATTAGTTTGGATATGTTTCCCACTACTTCAATAGCCACTTTTTTATTGTAAGTGGAATTATTGATTACAATCACTTCTCGGGTAATGGCCCGTTCTTCGCCTTTTTTGCTGGTTCCAAAATGGATGCCATCATGATCAAGATTGACACCAGTATAATTTCCAATGGTAATATCCATTCTAAGCTCCTGTACTTCATATTTCTGCATATTCAAAATTAAAAGCACAAAAATGGAAAGCAGAATAACTCCGAGGCATATAACCAGAGGTACCAGCAATAAGGCAGCAATCTTCGTTTTTTGTGCCTTGTTTTCTGTTTTGTTGTGCAATGCCATATATAATGTCATAATTAGTACATTAGAAATCTCTGTCTTGTCTACTCCGGAAGATGTAAATTCCACAAAGAGATAATAAAATTACCAGGATTATTATTACAATTATGGTGAGAGTGGACAGTGTGCTGCTGCTTTCGATTTTCGCAGGAGATTCTGTTTTCATCGGGGATTTCAAAAATAGTTTAAAATCTTTGATCGTGTTTCTCCCCTCATAATTGAGAACAGCCTTCGCATTGTATTCTCCACCATTTGCGTATTCGTCGGGATCATAATTGGTGGTGTCCCAAAAAGCAGTCAGTATGTCTCTTTTCCACGGAGGTAAACTAATGGGCGCAGTAGTTATAGTTTCTTTCCTATTATTGTTTTTAAGAATGTCCACTGACGCATAGACATTTTTAATTTCAAAGTTCCACCGGCTTTCCACTTCTATCTCTATTCTGTTTATTCGTCCAGCATCCAATTCTTTCGGGCTTAAAGCGATTATTTCTACAAAAATGTCTCCAATCCTGAACGTGGCATCATCTTCGGTCTTTTTTCCATCGTACTCCACCACTGCTTTTGCCCTATATTCTCCGGGACCGATTCCTTTAGGGGTCCAATGGGCATACAATTCCGCGGATTCTCCTTTTTTTATTTCTTTAGCGTCTGTACCTATCGATATTATTTCGCTATTGTTTATGTAGTAAATGTAGATGGTTCCTTTTGCGGTGGTGATATCTTCATTTCCGTAATTGTTTACTTCTACTTTGAAGTCAATCGTCTGCCCTGCTTCGATCACATCAGGCAAATCTATCTTAGCTTCAGCATATTTTGTTTCAAATGGAACACGCACTACTAAAACATGACCTACAGCAGCCATTGCTCCAAAAGAAGATTTACCGGCACCAGTTTCAGATTTCTTTGCTTGCTGCTCTATCACCATACTTGACCTGTGCTTTCCTGGCTTGAGTTCATCTGGCATTTTAATTGTGTAGCTAAAAGTGCTGCCTTCACTAGGGACTGTAAGCATGTTTTTTTCTATAGAAATATGCTGTGTTAGCTCGCCAGTGGTGCTTATTTTTACATCGAAGGGGTCGCTTTCTCCAAAAATTCGCACTTGAAACGCCTTTATTGCACCCGGCTCAAAATTAAGCTCTTCCATCGCCGGCGAAATGCCTAGTGAGCAGACAGAAGGAACAAAGGCACCGGAAGCGATTAAGATTATGAAGAACAAAGTTATTCTTTTCCAGAATCTGCCAAAAGCTCTCGACAGCAACTGATCAAATAATCTGGCGGCACATTGCTTTTTGTACACTCTATTTTGGCACACTCTCTTTTCAAGCGGTGGGTCGCTCAGTTTACAATAAGCGAGATTTTTACTCAGCAGATTCCACCCGTCTGAAATAAGCGGAATCTTAACATACTGTAAGCGTTTTTCCATCGTAGTAGGTTTTTGTGTAAAAATGATTATTGTGTCTCGACATACACTACTAAATCCGCGGTCTTAGCTCCCTGCCCTTCATCCCTTGGAACCACAATTTGTATCCCTATTTTGGCAACATCTACAAGGTTATCTTTTTGGAGTCCTTGCACGAGCAATACTTTAGTGGAAATATTTGCTGGGACCTGCACGTATGTGGTATTTGCTATCCCGCTTTGAGTAGAGTTGGCATGAACAGAATAATACTTATTTGGCAGAGTACTGGCATTGTTAAGCGTGCTCATAAAAGGGCTGGATATTCCATAAGCATAAACATTAAAATCTACTGAGCCGTCGTTACGAACTACAAAAAAGTCATTAATGGCCTCGCTTGAAACATTATCACCAATGCTAAGTTCTCCAAATGTTATGTTTGCATCAGTGAGTTTTATAATGATCGTTCCTGCGACGATGAAAGCAACTGTTCCTGTTTCGGAAGTCGTATTAGAAACGGCAAATCCAGTTATAGATGATCCGGATATTGATGGATCTGAACGGAGAAAGACACGTAATATGATAAAAATAAGTAAGAAGCATAAGAGAATTGCGCATAAAATCATTAATGCTTTTTTTTCCATTTCAGACCCATAGTTCAAACCCATAAATAGATAAAATTCATCTACATATTTCGTGAATGGATCCTCAAAAACTCGCAACCACTACAGGTCAGATACCCTCTTGAGTGCATTAAAAATAAATAAAAAACAAAAAATAAAAACAAATGTCTACGACTGCTCTACGTAGATAGTAAGGGCGGCACTTTTATTCCCGGCCGGCTCGTCGATGGGAACGGTTACTTTGATGCCAATTTTCGCACTGTCAACACTATTTTGTTTTTGTAAGCCGCTTATGAGCAACCGCTTGTTCGCCGCTGTGGAAGGAACCGGGGTATAAGTTGCGTTGGCGGTTCCGCTTTCAGTGGAGTTTGCATGAACAAGGTAATAATTGTTAGGCAGGGTATTGGCTCCATCGGTAGTGCTGGTAAATGGGCTGTCAGTAGCTGCTGCACCGTACACAAAGACATTAAAATCTACTGAGCCGTCATTTTGAACCACAAAAAAGTCGTTGGTTTCTTCGCTGGAATTGGTCTCTCCAAGTGCCAAATCCCCAAGATTGATTGCAGCGTCGGTAATATTCAGGACAAGATGACTTTTTACTTTTAATGTTGAAGATCCTGTTCCTGAACTTACATTCGCGACAGGATTGCCGGTTATTAACGCTGGATAGTTAATAGAAGCGGTGATCGAAGCGATAAGCCCGCCCATTGAAAATAAAATTCCGATTCCCACTAAAATCGCCAACGTTTTGTTTGATATGTCTCGCATTTTCCATTCACCTCTTTTTTACCACATTGAACTTTACTGTAGCATTTCCTGTTTTTGGTTCTAATTTTTCTTCAACATAGAATGTTACTTTTCCTTCCCCCACGTCGTGTCCGCCTGATCCAGCAGCACTCTTATCGTCACCATTGCTGAAATTATCTTTGACTATTGCCATTCCTGTTACAATGATCGAGAGCAATACTGCAAAGACAATAAAAAACACGAGAAGTTCTTTAGATACCATCTTTCAACCTCCTTTTGTCGGGTTTATCTTCGCCCTTTTGTTACTCGAAATTCGCTTACGACCCGTTTGTTTTGGATATGTAATCAGTTTCTTGCCGATAAAGCGGGTCTAGTTTATAAACTTTACTCTATGTATGATGTATACATACATCATAGGTGGGGGGACGCGAATGATTAAATTTATAAAGGGGAGTCATCCAACGTCTCTCCCATGAGCTCTTATACCAACGTAGCTCTCCCTGCAGAGCTAGCAAAAAAGATAGATGAAATAGTTAAAGACGCTAATTTAGGCTACAAAACTAAAGCGGAATTTGTTAAGGAAGCAGTAAGATTATCGATCAGGGAAATCTCCAAATACAAGCATTGAGTTTTTAGCCAAACTTGTATCGACCGACCGTTCTTTATCCTGCCTTGCTGTGAAAGAAAGATCATTCCCGCGCATTTCATCTTTCCAATATACGTTAATGTCTTGGAAGACAACAACGCCCAGAGCCAAAATAAATATTTCTTTTCATGCAACCATCGTGACGGAAGAAAATGCCGATGAACTCCAGTCACAATGCTCTGATGATCTCGATGATCGGCGCATTTCTTGCAGCATAGAAATGTAGGCTTGGAGCATTATTTTTACGAAGATCCAGACATTGTTCCACGCACCACTCAATACCAACACGTCGAACATCGTCAGGCTTATTACGATACTTCTGCACGCGTCGCGCCAACTCATCTGGAATACTGCAGCCAAAAATTTCCGGCACTACACGAAGTTGATTCGTGCTTGTCAAGGGCTTCAGTCCGGGCACGATTGGGACGTTGATTCTCGCGCGCGCGCAACGATTCAAAAAGTGATAGTACGCTTGATTATCAAAAAACATCTGCGTCGTCAAATAGTCTGCCCCCGCATCAACCTTTACGTTGAGCCAATCCATCTCTTCAGCAAGCGACCTTGACTCAGAGTGCCCCTCCGGATAACAACCAGCACCAACACAAAAATCGATCGACTCCCCACTTTCTGCTCCAACGTAAATTCCTCTTTTCAGGTCTGCAATTTGCATCACGAGTTCGTTTGCATGCGCGTGACCGCCCGGAGCCGGACAGAATGATTGCTCGCTTTCCATTCCTCTAGGAGGATCTCCCCTGAGCGCCATCACGTTTTCAACGCCAAGAAAGCCAAGTTCAATCAGATACTCTTCGGTACTATACTTTGTGAAGCCAGTGCAGATGACGTGCGGAACAGGCACGACGCCTCTGCTGCCGTAGCGTCCAAGGATGGCTCCTGCGACGCCGACAGTCCCTGGTTTCTTGCGCATCGAGACAGGGAACGAGTCGCCGTTCACCTTAACGTCGCCGATGATCTGTTCAGGATGATACGTGATATCAACATACGCTATGCCACAGCCAACCAGCGGATCGAGAACGTCAAATACCTCCTTGATGCTCCGGCCCACCATCGGCGGTTCTATCTCGACAGAGATGAGCCTGCCATTGCTTTGTTTGAGTGCGTCGATGGCTTTCATTTCAATTACTGTTGAATGCGCTAAGATTACACCAGCCTTTTTGGTGGCCGCGAGCTTTCGATGACGAACAAAAAATCCTCGTTAGAGTCGAATCGCTCCTCCCGGAGCGTTCTCCATCTAAGTCGTAAGCGTCTGATTGCAAAAACTGCAAGAGATTACTACGAATCAAGCGACATGAACCGCGGCAGGCAAAGCAGCAAGCTCATTCTTTTTGTCTCAAATGCCTCGCCACCTCGACCATATTATCCAACTGCGCTTTTGCTTCATCATACGTTCGGGTCTTGAGTCCACAATCCGGATTGATCCAGATCCGGTGCGCATCGATGGAAAGAGACGCGGGAATTTTTAACATCTCCTCAACAGGCGGCACGCGAGGGCTGTGCACATCGAACACGCCAAGGCCAACACCGCCCGTAAAGCCGCTCTCTTGCAAAAACCTGGCGACCTTGCCCTGGCTTTTACTCTCTTCAATACTGATCACGTCTACCTCGAGCGATTTGATAGCCTCTATGATTTCCTTGAACTCGGAGAAACACATGTGCGTATGCAGAACCGCATCGGCAGGGAGATCGACTGCACACAAACGAAATGCATTCGTTGCATGCCAAAGATAATGCTCGTGCTCCCGTCTTTCCAATGGCAAGCCTTCACGCAATGCAGGCTCATCGATTTGTATATGTCGGATCCCTGCCGCGTATAACTCATTCACTTCATCGCGCAGCGCTCGGGCAATCTGATACATTTGTGTCGAGCGGGAGATATCTTCCCGCGGGTACGCCCACTGCAACATTGTGGCTGGTCCTGTAAGAATTCCCTTGACTGGTTTTTTTGTGAGCGACTGCGCATACGTTATCCATTCGAGAGTCATGGGCGCTTTACGATTTACATTGCCTGTGATTACCGGCGGTCTCACCATTCTTGTCCCATATGATTGAACTGGAGATGCGATTTCTGTAAATCCATCAAGTTGCCGTGCAAAATACTGCACCATATCCTCACGCTCAAACTCTCCGTGCACGATGACATCGATTCCGAGCTTTTCCTGAAGCGCGATCACGTCGCGAATCATGCCTTTAATGAACTCGTCATACTCTTGTGGTGAAATCTTTCCGGATTTGTAACTTGCGCGCTTGCTTCGAAGCTCGGAAGTCTGAGGGAAGCTGCCGATCGTTGTCAGCGGATATTCCACGGCAGACTCCCAAAGAGTGCGGGCGCTTCGATGAAATTCTTGATTCGAACTTCTCGAACGTTCCTGTTCCGAACGTTCCTGTTCGGAACGTCCCTGTTCGCAGCAGGGAATTGATTGCAAGTCACAAGCCGTGTTTCGTTCCACCATTGCAGAGGGCTGCCTATTGGACTTCCGGTTTTCAGACTTCGCCGCTTCCAAAGACCGTAAAGTGCAAGACCGTAGCGATTCGAGCTCTGCAAGCTTTTCAACTGCAAAGCTGAATTTATCGTGCAGTTCAGGCCGTTCATTCTTTATTGAGAGCGGCACGTGCACAAGAGAACAAGAAGGACCAAGAATCAAATTTTCCTCAGAAACATTATCAAGCAGGTATTCCAACGTCCGCACGGCACTTCCATTCACTTTCCACACGTTCCTTCCATTAATGATCCCGGCAATGAGTTTTTTGCCGCCATTGAACAAATCAAAAAATCCCTGCCAATTCAGATATTCCAGATCGGCCGCTCCATCGACAAAATCAAGGCCAAACCCTTCCACAGGCAACGAAAACAAATCATCCGCGATGCGGCTAACCGAACCAAAATACGTGTACAAGTGGACATCTTTCCTCAATCTCCTCAGAAAGTCTGCATACCTGCCGGGAATGCCTCGTGTTAAAAAACTTGGCTCTTCAAGTTGAATCAATGGAACTGCCAGATTGTTGATGAGATCAGCATACGCGCCAGATAACGCGTCAAAAAGCGCTTCCTCGCTGCGATCTGTCTTATTCATTGCATATGACAGTAGCGTCCATGGCCCGATCAGCACGGGCTTGAATATCTTTCCCTGCGCGTGCTCTGTCGCAAGTCTAAGCGCAGGCGTGACGTGATCCTTGATTAGCTTCGGCGCGTGCTCAATCTCTGGCTGCACGACATGATAGTTCGTGTTGAACCACTTCACCATAGGTGACGCGGGACTGTTTCGCGTGCCGCGCGGAATCGAGAGGTAGGTCGCAAGATCGTCATTCGCCAGCTGCGGAGTTCCAAAGCGGCCTGGAACGATGCCAAACATCACGGCAGTTTTCAGCATGCGATCGTAGATGTCGCAATCAAAAACAGGAATTAGGTCAAGAGAACTCTCGACGCCCGCATTATACTGTACAACCCTGGCAAAAGCATGCTCGACATCTTGCAGCGAAGCTTCTTTACGCCAGAACGACTCAACTGCTTTCTTCATCAGCCCGCCATATACGTTGGGAAAACCGCTGTTCGTTGTCTGCATGGAAATCACCTGCTTTATTTTACTGTTAGTAAAATTTTACTGTTAGTAAATTTTATTATTCATAAAAAAAAAAAAAAGGACGATATGACAAGGAATGATTGTCAAAAGCTCGCGACCACCACAGGTCGCACATACTCCCCTTAAGGTGATAGGAGCGATGCTCTTATCGATGCTAAATCATGAAAAGTTCAAGTGGCGTTCAAGTGGCGAAGGGGGTACATTCTACAACCGCTTTGTGATTTTTGCGAAATTCTTTCCAATTTACTCATTATGCACTGCTTTAGGACAACTACTTCAAAAAAAGGCATAATAGAAAAACAATGTTTAAGAACCAAGATAGACTAAACTGTCTTAATTGTGGAAAGGCAACACCACGAAATATTTAGAATCCCTTCAGAAAGTCTTTTAAAAATTTTTTACCATCTTAAGCTAGACTCTAAAGTTTAACGAGTATAACTCGTGTTGTAGTCCTTATGCCAACCGCATAAGGCTTACAGTCCAACAAAAACACAGTGAAAGGGGTATATGCATGACAGGCTTTAGTGGGGGCGATCGTCCACCCGGTTCAGGAAGTAAGGGCGATAGTTTTGCTCCTTTTTTACAACAGCGTCCAAAGAAAACGGTTGAGCAGATTATTCGTGAAAATACTGAACTCGTTCAAGAAAATGGACAGCTCAAAACAGACCTGCGCGCGGTACGCGAGGCACTTGAAAATGCGAGTGGCCAAATCGAGAGCCTTCTAGAACCACCATTCAAAGAAGGCGTTATTGTCAAAGTCCTTGCGAACAAGAGAGCAGAAGTCATGACTTATGAAGGGAAATTCATCTCGCATATCTATAGCGGACTTGATGCCTCCCAACTATCAAGCGGCCAATTCGTCAAACTCACCGAACAGAAAGTCATCGTAGAAATTGGCGAATACTGCAACGAAGGCCATGTCCTTGAAGTCGATGATGTCTTTCCTGATGGCCGCATCATTGTCAAACACCATCTTGACGACAGGATGACTGTTATACCCACCGAAAGAATTGACGCTAAAAAACTCCAAGCAGGAAACCGGCTTCTGTGCTACGGAACGCTCGCGGTCGAAGAAATTCCCGGAAGCAGCCTGAAAGGAATCTTACTGGAAGAGAAACTTGACACCACGTTTGCGGATCTTGCTGGTCTTGACGATCAGATCACAAAAATCACAAGGCCATTCGACCTATTGCTTGACGCGCCCGATGTTTACGAAGAATTCCTCCTGAAGTTCCCTAAAGGAATACTCTTGCACGGGCCTCCTGGAAACGGCAAGACGTCCATCGTCAAGGGACTCGTGAATTACCTGAGCGAAAAACTCAATGTGCCTGTTCCATTCTACGTCGTGCATATCGCTGATGTGTACAAGCACTGGCTTGGAGATTCGGAAAACTTCGTCAAATCGTTATTTGCCGAAACCAGAAAAAAAGCAGAGGAATACCCATTTGTCATTGTCCTGCTCGATGAGCCTGAGACATTCCTGAAGAAACGAGGCAAAGGCATCTCAACTGATGCCAATGAAGGAGTCATCAACCAATTCTGCGCCGAACTTGACGGCCTTAAGAACCTGCGCAATGTGATGATCATCTACGGAACGAACCGTCTTGACATGATGGACCCCGCGATCCTGCGGCCAGGCCGCATCGACAAAAAAATCTACGTGCCGCAACCGACGAAGGAAGCATGCGTTGAAATCATGCTGAAATATCTTGTGCCCCCGCTTCCGCTCGATCCTGGAGAGGCGCGCCGCTACAACACGGTGCACCCCGCGTCGGCGATGCGGGCGATGGCACGCCACGTCGTCGAGGAGGTCCTTTTTTCCGACCTGCCTCAATACCATTGCGGCACCGCATACTATCCTGATGGAACAAGCCAAGAGCTCTTCTACAGGCACCTAGTGAATGGCGCACTGTTCCCAAACATTGTCGAGAAAGCCAAAGAGATGGCAGTGATACGATACATCGAAACACATAAATGCGAAAAAGGCATTCGAACGGAGGATCTTGAGCTTGCAGCGCATGAAGCGTTCCACGAAAACGCCTACATCAGCACCACCAACCGGGATGAATGGAGCAAGATCCTCGGAAAAGAAGTCGAAAGCATTCGTGCACGGCCACCAGAAGTGAAGGCGGACGCGCCCAAGGCCAAAGACAAGAAAAAATGGGTCCAATAAACACCTCTACGTCACACCATGGCCGCAACAATATCTGCACAGACCAGCCCCACCATCATGGGAATAGAGACCGAATATGGGATCACTGCGGATCCGAGCTTCTTTGAAAAACATGGAGAATTTTACGGCCAAAGAGAGCTCTGCACCCTTTTGCTCTCTGCCCATCCGAGCGCAAAAGCGAAGTGGAGCTACGAACTTGAACGACCCCTGTATGATCTACGGGGATTCATTGCAAAACCTGAAAATCCAGACTGCTCCCGCTACGACCGGGAAGAACGGCCACCAATCTACGACAAAATGCTCCCAAATGGCGCACGATTCTACATCGACATGGACCACCCTGAATACTCGACACCAGAGTGTACCAATGCGCGTGATCTTGTTGTCAGGGACAAAGCAGGCGAGATGATCGTAAACACGGCAGCAGAGCGCGTGAATCAGGAACTCGGCATTGGTGTCAGGATTTACAAACATAATTCTGATTTCAAAGGACGATCCTTCGGTTGCCATGAAGGCTACCTCATGCGGAGAAATGTCCCGCTTGAAAAGATCATCACCGCCATGATTCCCTTCCTTGTAACACGGCAGATATATTGTGGAGCAGGAAAATTTGGAAGTGAGCTTACTGGAGAAAATGATGTCTACCAACTCTCACAACGAGCCGACTTCATCAGCAGTGAAATTGGAGTGCAAACCACGGCGAACCGGCCAATCTTCAACACGCGTGATGAACCGCACGCGGATGAAGAAAAATTCCGGCGCATTCACGTCATACTTGGCGATGCAAACATGTCTGAGTGGAGTAGTTATCTTAAGGTGGGTACAACAAACCTTGTCATCAAGATGATCGAAGCAGGATTCCTTGACAATGCTCCTCAACTTGAATCGCCAGTGGCTGCTATGCGCAAGATCGCGCGCGATCCCGGCTGCAAAGAAACCGTTCCTGCGAATAAAGGAAACCTGCGCGCCGTTGACATTCAAATGATGTATCTTGAGGCGGCGATGCGCTTTGCAAGCCAGGTGCCGCCTTCCCCTGAAGATCAACACGTGATCAGCACGTGGCAAGAAACACTTGCAGCGCTTGCCGAAGATCCCTTGCAACTTTGTCGAAAAATTGATTGGGTAATTAAGCATCGACTGCTTTCAACGCTGCAAAGACGGCACAAGTGGAAACATGACTCATGGAGCATTCGCGGCGCAGACATGCAATACCACCGCGTTGATCCAGACAAAGGGCTCTACCACTACCTGTGCCGGGAAGGAAAAATCGACCGGCTTGTTGCTGACGATGCAATCACTCAGGCAGTCACTTCCCCGCCCGAAGATACTCGCGCTTACTTTCGCGGACGCATGATCGAACGCTTTGGAAAAGACATTGTGGGAATAAATTGGGAATCGCTTCGCTTCAGCTCGCAGGTCGGTGGCGGCGCCATTCTATTCAATCCAATGAGCCTTACAAAAAAAGACACTGAACGCATCCTGTCAACTGCAAACAGTGTACAGGAGGTCATCGCTGCTCTCGCGACAGCGGCAAGTTCGTAGAGGTGTTACCAGTGCAGATTACGCACAGATTGATTCACAACAAAGGAGGATAACCATGTACAGAAACAGCACATATGACGGAAAAGGAACGTGTGGACATTTTGCGTTCCATGAACAGCGCGATGCGTTCCCGATAGCAGGGCAATACAGCAACGCCGCATTTCCCCTCTATGAAGCAGCAGGGCAGCGTGCACGGCCCAAACCCCGGCCCGCAAAGCAAACACAAGAAGCCAAAGTAAAAACCAACGAACAGAAAAAAGACGAAGCCAAGAAAGCAAAAGCCGATCTTGACCAAATCCTTGAAAAAATAGATAAAATCCTTGATCCGCCCAGTGTGGCGCAGTCTTATAAGCAAACATCAGCCCAATAGAGAATTAAAGAATATTTGATGCGTGCAGCCTGAGTCAAACACGGGGAGCTGGGAGATAATACAGTTATAAAAAACAAAGATTACAGAATTGCACGTTTCATAATGTGCAAGGTTGCCAAAAGCTTGTGACAATAGTTCATTCCAGCATAGCGTAAATTTAACGCATTTTAAACGCGTTTAATATGTCAGCATACCACCAATCCCTCAGAAATCCTTGATTTCTGATGGTGCTCAGAAATGCAGTGCATTTCTGACATATGATTGGTGGATAGTGGTGGTATGCTGATCATGCTCAAAAGGCGGCAGGGGTGAGCGGAGCGAACATGCCGCCGGTCTTGGACCGGTGGTCCCCTGCCGCTTTTGACACGCCGAAATCACTGGCTCGTAACCATTTATGGTCGCGCGAGTTTTTGACTAATACTATTGACTAATGCTAATAACGCATGGAAGGAAAAGGTTATGGCAAATCATCATGACGACTTGGACGATGCAGTGCTGTGCGCTGGAAGCCTCTACGCTTATCTCCAACGATACAGCCCGGACCTTGCGCTGTTGAGACACCCAGATTACAGTACCATGAACCAGACTCCATCTTTACTTTCAACACAACAACAAATCATGCACGGTACTACCATCCTTGCCTTGCGCTATAACGATGGCGTCGTCATCGGCAGCGACACCCAGGTCACCGCAGGCAACACCATCACCGGCTATATGAATAAAGTTCTTGACATCAGCAGCCACTGCGCGATCGCGATCTCTGGGACTGTCGGAGTAGCGCAGGAACTCTCTGACCGCCTTCGCATAGAAGTCACGTTCTATGAACGTATCAACCACGCAAAACTCTCGCCCCAAGGAACCGCTAACACGCTTGGCCGAATGATCAAGGCAAACTTTGCAGCGATCCAGCACGGGCTCGTGTGCATTCCCATCCTTGCAACCTACGATTTTCGCTCACATCAAGGCAAGGTCTTCAGCTATGATCTTATTGGAACGCTCTTTGATACAGACTATCAAACCGGCGGAAGTGGGGGCCAACGCGCACTTTCCATCATCGAAGAAAAATGGGGTCCAGACCTTCACAAGGATGACGCAGTAAGTCTTGCGGTAGAATCCCTAGTCCACGCCTCACGCACCGACACCGCAACAACCGCAGTAGATGAAGAAAATAACATTTACCCCATAATGAAGACCATCGATCGCGAGGGAATCGCAAACGTCCCTGACAACGTGCTCAAAGAAATCTACAAGTCAATCAAGAAAAACAGCCCTCGAAAACGGAAGATACAAACACGAGGAGCATAGAGGTTAACCATGAATATGTTCTCACTGCCCCATCCAGAAGAATTACGCAAGACTCGAGCAGAATATTGTGAAGGCGGCGTCAAGCAGGGAAAGAATGTTCTTGCCATATGCTTTAACAAAGGAGTTGTGCTGCTCTCAGAAAACGAGCATCTTCCAAACAAGTACTGTATTGATGAGCTCCATGACCGCATCGCCATCGCGGGAGTCGGAGAACAATCATCCTACGACCAAATCAGGCAGAAAGCGACGCTCTATGCCGCGGCGCGTGAGATGCAATTCGATCCGCTTGATGTGAATGCGGATTCCGTGATCCGGGATGTGATCTCACCGTACCTGCGTGAAGTCTTCTTCAACCCATACACTCCTCCAAAACGCGTTAAATTCCTGCTTTCAGAATTAACAGATCATGGCGCGCGATTCTACGAAGTCCGCTACGACGGCGCCACGGGTGTACGCAGCACAAACCAACCTTTTGCTGCAATTGGCAAAGATGCCGAGAGCATCGAAATGGCACTTGAAGATCTTGCAAGGCAGCACGACTTCACTTTACTTGATCTCGCCCAAGCAGTAGGCGTGGGCCTTGGCCGCCTTGAAGCAGCACTTCGTCAAGCCGCACAAAACCCGAATGCACACGAACAAGAAAAAAAGCAAGCGGCTGACGATCTTAAGGAGTTTGAATCAAACGTCAAGAACCGCTATCTTGAGATCGCAGTCCTTGACAGAACCGTACGCGACAGGCGGGTATTCGGGCGGGTTGATGCAGCAACCCTTTCGCCAATCACTGAATGAATTACTGCATCCCTGGCGTTCCTCAAATGATCTGAATCATGACTTCTCAAATCCCTTCAAAACCACGCGTTTATGGTGAAGAAACAGAATACGGCTGTGCCTTCATCGACAGCCAGAGCAAAGCACGCTGGCCACAAAAACCACAGCTCCAACACATCGTGAAACGTGTCACAATCAATGGTGATTTCATCGCCAACGGCGGGCGCGCCTACGAAGACCAAAACCACATCGAGTACGCGACTCCCGAATGCATTTGCGTCAGCGACGTAGTCAGGTATAGCAAAGCAGGAGAACACATCCTCAATAAGCTCGCCATAAACGTTACAGACCATATTAAACAACGATCGAGTGGGCGCGTCAAAGATCGTTTGCGATTCTTCCGCCATAACGTTGACACGCATCGTGAGCAACATCTCAAAAACAGCGCGCAACGCACCTTCGGCTGCCATGAAAACTACAGTTTTGATCCGCAAAAGCTCAACCGACCAAACGAAGAAGTCCATTCTTCATTTGCAACAACATCAAAAGCCGTATGGCCGATTTCTGGTCAGCCAATCTTAAACCTAGTTCGGGCTCAGCCACTCGTAGTCCTTTACAATCATCTCCTTCCATTTCTCATCTCGCGATTCATTTGGCAGGGGAACGGAAACCTTGTCTATCGCGATGGAAAACAGCAATATCAGCTCTCACAGCGAATCCCGCATATGCGTGCTCTTGCAAACATGAGCACGACGATAAATCGCGGCATCTTCAACTGGCGTAATGAACCATTCTCAAGCACTGTTGGCAGACTTCACATCATCTGCGGCGATGCAAACATGAGCGAATTTCAAACATATCTCAAGTTCGGCGCTACAGGGATAGTAATGTCCATGATTGAAGACGGCTATTCGTTTGATCATCTGCATTTTAAAAACGGCGTGCTTGCACTTAACGCATTGAACGAGCAGATGAACCTTCGCGAGCGTTACCCAATGGCAATCGGAGAGCCAAAAAGCCATCTTCAAATCCAACGCGAGTATCTGAAGCAAGCGCGGGCATGGGCGCATTCAAAATGTGATCTAAAATGTGATCTGGATGATGAGATTACAAATATCATACAATTATGGGAAGAAACGCTGACCATGCTTGAAGATAATGACCCTGTACTTGAACGGCGGCTTGATTGGGTAGCAAAACGCAAGCTTATTTTTACCCGTGCAGAAAAGCGGAGCTGCCAAGCAGAAACACTCGATCAGATGAATCTGCAATATCATGACGTCGATCCACAGAAAGGGCTTTATTATCTCCTCACACAGCATGACCTGATGGAAACGTTTCTGCCCCACCAAGACGTTGTCAACGCTGTGATGCGTGCCCCGGAAGGAAGTAGAGCGAAAACGCGGCAAGCAGTCATAGACTACATTAAACAGTACTGCAGCAACGGAGTCCAACTTGAAGTGACGCGCGTGTTTTGGGACATTATACACTTCAATTTTAAAAAGAAGGGAATAACATATCAGAAGCATCTTGAGCTTCCAACACCTTATGACACAACTGACGAATCCATCAACAGGCTCAAACAGCTCCTAATAAAATCCCATCACCGATGAATCCCACTAAACTGCCCACGACGTGCAAACCATGAAACCCCGCGTTTACGGTGAAGAAACAGAATACGGAGGAGTTTTCATCAGTGATAAGAATATCTCGCACCCGCTCGCAGGGAGTATGCTTGAAAATTTGCTCAATCAAGCAGAACGCAAATCTGACTTTCTCAAAAATGGAGCTCGGATGTACAAAGACATGCACCACATCGAATACGCGACGCCGGAATGTCTCTCTCCCATCGATGTCGTCATCTACAGCAAAGCAGGAGAACGCATCCTTAACTCAATCGCAAAAGAAAACACAACCGCACAAGAAGCGATAACACTCAACCCGGTCAATGGGCGAGTGCGATTCTTCCGCCACAATGTAGACGGCGATGGCAGCGGCAGCAACAAACTAAATACATTCGGTTGCCACGAAAATTACAGTTATGACCCCCAAAAAATTACGCTTGAAGAAATACGCAAAGACGATTTGTCCGGTCCAGACATAACACCAGTTGACCCGGTGCATTTGACTGCATTGCTGCTGATCTATCAGCACATCCTGCCATTTCTGATCACGCGCTTCATGTGGACCGGCAGCGGAAATCTAACAACGCAAAACGGAAAAAAAGTCTACCAGCTCTCGCAACGCATTCCCCACCTTAACGAACTATCAACTTCTGATACAACGAGTTCGCGAGGAGTCTTTAACCTTCGCAACGAGCCACACTCCAGCGTGGTGGGCCGACTGCACCTCATCTGCGGCGATGCGAACATGAGTGAATACCAAACCTACCTCAAGTACGGCGTCACGGGCATCGTGCTGGGCATGATAGAAGACGGTTATAAATTCGACAACCTTCACTTCAAAGAGGAGCTTAGAGTTCTCTATGACATGAACAGTACAATGAATTTTCACAAGAGGTATGAAATGGCCGAAGGAGAACCAGCAAGCCCGTTTGATATTCAGCGCGCGTATCTTGACTGTGCACGCATCTGGGCGACGGCGCACAAAGACCCTGAAATAGACGACGTGATTTCCCTATGGGAAGAAACGCTCACCATGCTTGAGGATGGAGATCCGGCACTCGCGAAAAGACTTGATTGGGTAGCAAAACGCAAGCTCATCTTTAAAAAATTTGCAAATCCAAACAGAAAAAGAGGAGAACTGCAACAGATCAACCTGCAATATCACGACATCAACCCTGAGAAGAGCCTATATTATTTGCTTGTCAACAATGGCTTGATGGACACGTTTTTGCCTCAAGAAGACATTCTGCACGCAACAGATCATGCCCCGCCAGGAAGCAGGGCGCAAACACGACAGAACCTCCTTGAACATTTTGCTGCATGCAATCGCGCCGGACTACGCATTGACGTCAAGGCCATTGTTTGGGATAAGATCGTATATGAATTTTTTAGCCCCAGCGGCGCTTCTTATTCAGGAATCATCCATCTTCCCAGCCCGTATGACACATCACAAGAGTCCATCGTTCAGATTAATGCATCTATCAGAGACTTCTTGCGTATGTACCCCTTTACAATGAACAAACCATGAACGCAAGAATCTGTGGCGAGGAAACAGAATACGGGGGAGCTTTCATCTCTGACAAAGGGCTGGCTCACCGACTCTCTGACAAATACATCGACAACCTTCTTTTACAAACTGACCGGGAGACAGAATTTCTCAAGAATGGCGCCCGCATCTATCGTGACAATCAGCACGTTGAATACGCCACGCCAGAGTGTACATCGCCTCTCGACGTCTTAGTGTATAGCAAAGCGGGAGAGAGAATTCTCAATACTCTTGCAAAGAAGAACACAACTGCTTTCGAAGGACGTACCAGCAAGCGCCTGAATGGCCGCGTCCGATTCTTTCGGCACAACACAGATGGACCAACATACTACAACACAGATGCGTCAATAGATTTTTACGCACCAGCAACCAATACATTTGGCTGCCATGAAAATTATAGTTTTGACACGGAAAAGCTTCTCTGGGATCAAACCGTGTTAGCTAGCGACGCAGACGTTCCCGGTCCAGAAATTCCGACAATGCGAGCATTGCACACGCTGTACAACCACCTGCTTCCCTTTCTTATAACGCGCCCCATCTGGGCAGGCAATGGAAATCTCGCTGTCGAGGGAGGCAGATACGTCTATCAACTTTCGCAACGCATACCTCACATCAACAAACTAAACTCTGAAATTAGCACAAGCGAGCGGGGATTGTTCAACTTTCGCAACGTGCCTCTTGCACTTTATCTCGGCCGATTACATCTCATCTGCGGCGATGCGAACATGAGTGAATACCAAACCTACCTCAAGTACGGCGTCACGGGCATCGTGCTGGGCATGATAGAAGACGGTTATAAATTCGACAACCTTCACTTCAAAGACTGCTTGTCAGTCCTTTACGCAATAAATCACAACCTAAATTTCCACGAGGCGTACGAAATGCGCTTGGGCCGTGCACAAAGTCCCCTCGATATTCAACGGACGTATCTTCAAGCTGCAAAGACGTGGATGGCTGCCAAACAAGATCTCACTCTGTGCGATGTCGTAGATGCGTGGGAAGAAACGCTCGCCATGCTCGATGAAAACGATCCTGCAGTTGAACGACGACTTGACTGGGCAGCCAAACGAAGGCTCATCATGCAAAAATCGCAACGAGAACCCGACGCCTCGTCTAAACTTACGCAAATCAATCTCCAATATCATGACATTGATCCTGTCAAGAGCCTCTACTACGCGCTTGTAAATCATGAAGAAATGGAGACGCTCATCGATGAAGAAGATATCCAACGCGCAATGGAACAGCCGCCAAACGGCAGCCGAGCGCGAACGCGGCAGGCAATTCTCGACTACTTTGCAACGCTACGAAACACCGGCGTTCTGATTGAATGCGAATATGTTCAGTGGGACAGGATCTCATACAGTTTCAGGATTAATGATCTTTTCTATGAACGAGTAATTGAACTTCCCTCCCCGTATGACACTTCAGTCGACAGCATTGAAGAAATCAACACGACAATCTCACAATTTCGTTGATTGGGTCCGCCGGTGTACTGACCTTCACGACCTAGAAAAAGCAGCTTATTTAGCATCATCACAGGTTCTGCATAACACTCCGGACTGCGGCTTTCACCTTTCCCGCTTTCACCTTTCCATTGTTCGCTTCGCCTATGAGCGAGACAGCAACCACTTTTGGCTTCCTAAGCGGTGCTCCAATATCCGTAAGCATCTGTACCGACGCAAATTTTGCGCCGCCCTTCTTCACGACCGCCTCTGCAATCTTATATGCCGCTACCTGATACGCGCGACCAGGATGATTGTCATTCTTTCCTGCAATTGCTTCAAGAGACATCGGCTGGTTCGGCGTTATTAGGCCATCATACCGGTTGCCGCGTCCAACCTGCCCATCATCGCCCATCTCGCAAGACAGGCCTGTCACGGTTAGATAAACTCCGCCCACGCCGCTTTCGTAATCGTCGAGTGTATTTATCTTGAGCAGGACGTTGAATTTCTTTGAGAGCAGCAATTCAAGCTCATTCTTCACGGCAGCATATTCGGCCACGCTTGAAAAGAAGTTGTCTATAAAGGCGATAGCGAGCGTGACCTCTTTTTTGTTCTTATCCCTTAATGCCATGATCTTAATGTCATCACCCACCTGCGGAAATCGCTTGCGAAAATTTGCAGAATACAAAAAATCACGGATTGCAAGCACCAGAACTTCAAGTCTCGTTGCAGGATAATGGGCACAGCCAAAACTCGTGTCGTTTGCAACTGCCAGGTCGCGTTTCTTGTCACTAAAAATCTGCGCCAAGTTCGCAGAACCCGGAGCGGTCATCACTTTCACGTCGATCTTCGCGCGTTTGAAGCTGCTTAAGGTTTTTCTTGCGCTCTCTTTGATGATTCTTTCTACTGGAACTTGTCTTGTGCCAACTTTTGCTGTCGCCCGTCCTGCAATGATGAGTCTTGCTGGCTTGACTATCTTGCCGCCATTCCATTTCGGAATTGCAGTGCCTGCAACAAGCAACGCCTTGTCAATATTATAATGAAGAATATTGCCAAAACATTTCTCATAGTATGCTGCAAGAGCTTTCCCTGCATTCTCACACACAAGATCACAGATCGTATCCGGATGGCCGCAGCACTTGCACTCAACGAACTCAACAGAAGCTTCTCTCGGGTCAGCTTTTAATCGATTGATTACTATATCCACACAATAAGATGGGATTAACAAGTTTAAATAATTTACCCGATTCTAGTATGAGACATAAGTAACGCATCATTTATATATGGGTTGTGCTTTCTTGTTCGTATGATCAACCTACAAACAAGAGAACTTGTCCTTAAGTGGGCAAACCGGGGAAAAACACAACAGGAAATCGCTGACTTGGCAGGATGCCATCAGTCAGCGGTGAGCAGACT
>JACQXV010000016.1 GCA_016208715.1 Candidatus Woesearchaeota archaeon
CCCTGCAAATCCATCTTCCCAGGCAATGGCGCCTTATCTTAGCAACCCTTCCTCCCAGATCATGCCTGCCGGCCCCCCCGCCACCCAACAACAAATACCTATCCCGCATATCACCCTGGGGCCGCTTTTCCATCCCATCCAGGAGCAGGCCGGAAACGCCCTGCCCTGGAACCCTGACCGCGATGTTTCGGTCGTTTATGTTGATGACGGTGATGCCCGGGTAAATCCCAGGGCACTCGATCAAGATATCCTGCCCCTTACACCGGAAGACGTGGCCGCAAGAGATGAGGCCATCGGCGGTCCAAGCCACCTGGTCACCCTTTCCAACGGTTCCCAGGCCTTGAGGATAACCACCTTGTCCGGCGAACCCAGGGACAATAATACGCGCATCCATCAGCATGTGGACTTGGGGGTGCCTTCCGGCACGCGGGTAAGGACGCCTAGAGACGGGGTTGTTCTTTACGATGGCTTTGATCAGGGGCGTGATAATAATGGCAAAGGTTTTGGTAATTTCCGATGTGTTCTTCACGAAGATGCTGGCTACTATTACGTGGCCATCTATGCCCATCTGGGCAGTTACAATGATAACACCCAGGACGCAAACGCCTATCAAAACGGCCAAGCCGGTGATGAGGTAACCGCTGGAACCGCTATTGCTATGTCCGGTGATTCCGGGGCCGCCCATACTTGCGGGTTGAACGGAGCGCCAGGGCCTCATCTTGACTACGGGCTATACCGGATACCGAAAAGAGCAAGAAGGGCTAGGGAAATGGGCGAGTTAACTGAAGGGAGAAATCCAAGATACGACGGGGCGCATTTAGATCAGTACGATTTAGCCCAATATGAAAAAGATTTAATTAAGAACATCAATAACTTTTTAGGAGGCACTGCTGATACAGGAGATAAAATTTATCGTGACCTACGCAAACTGACTCAAGACAGCCCGCGACTTGGGGTTACCAGTAGAATTTACAGCGTTGACCCATTGAACGCGGAAAACTGGCCCCAGGGAAGCGGAGCGCCGACCGCACCTCGAAATCCAAGGAGCATGAGCGGATTAAAATGATCAGAAATAATGTTTGTTTTGCAATTACAGCTCTCCTCGCCTCTTGTGTTTGTTTTTCTTGCAAGAGCAAAGGGGCTAAAAGAACAGAAGTAAACGATGAATATCACATTCTGGCTCCCCTGGGAGGTGGAAAAATACTTTATGGCAACAAAAAATATCCTTATTTTCTTGAGTATTCAACAGGGGTCTGGCGGCATCCTTCTACCGACGATGAAGATGGGTTGTTTTCTCTTGACGGCGAAATCAAGCCCAAGGAAACTACCAAAGAAATCGGCGGGGTTGTTTACCCTACAAGGGAATTCAGCGGAGATTTTTATATTTATATAAGTACGCATGGGGCCAAGAGTTTTGAAAATTTGATCACCGATCATTATCATCGCAAAGAACGTGATACCAAAACCACGGCCACCTTGACCACCGGCACCGCAACCATCAATGACATCGTTTTTGCCTACGCCATTGAACAAGGGATGGTTGACTGGGCGCCCATAGAGGTAAACGACGACAGCGATGCCGGGGGGTTTGCGGTAGGATACTTCTGCAATATGACTTTTTATACGGAAAAACCAGCGCCTATTACCATCAGATATTACGCTGGTCCATGGACAACGACCGATGTAACCAAGCCTAAAGACGACGAAGAGGCCCGTCAAAATAATGAACGTCTTAAACAAGAAGCCCTGAAAGTCATCAAGACCTTCCGGTGGCATGAGCCGGAGCCGTCACAAAAAAACCAATGACAAAATTTATAAGAAGATTGTTCCCGGCTTTATGTTTTCTTGTTTTATCAGGCTGTTCGCGTTTGGAACAAAATTTGCTTTCTCCTAAACAAAAAATGCGCCAAGCTGCTCTGGAGCGGCTTGGCAACTTGGACAGTGAATCCAAACGAAAACTTATTCCTCATCTGTTAAACCGTTTAAGACAAAATCCTGTCTTTCGTAGATCCGATTCGCCATCGATTAATGATTCTCTGTTAACCGCTATCTTTAAAACCCTTAAAAGCGAAAAGAAAATACGAATTATCAATGCTTCTTTTTATGCGGCGGATGCTTTGGCTGCTATGGGTCAGGATGCCGTGCCGGCTCTTGTCCAACTGCTGATGTCATCCCAATCTTGGCATGACGCAACACAAGTCTTGAATGTAATAAAGAAAATCGGACATCCGGCGTATCAAGCTATTCCCTATATCGTTAAAATAGCAAGAAGCCGAGAAACGCCTCGCAGGGACGCCATTGAAGCGCTGATAGCAATCGGCCCGGCAGCAATTCCCGCTTTATATGCGCTTGCATATGATTCAGATAAAATGATTCGCAATCAAGCCGCAATCATGCTTATAAAATTTGGCCCGGCAAATAATCAAACCTTCGATTTATTGACCCGCTCTCTTTCAAATGAAGAATCATCCGTAAGAATAGAAGCCCTTAAAATGCTCCCCCGATTTGGAATGCAAGCTCAGCGCATTATGCCCTTGATTGTAAAACTACTCAGAGACGATAAATATATATCGATCCGTTTGCATGCCGCTGAATATGTTGCCACCATCGATCTTGATCTAGTGGAGCCAATGTTGCCGCGACTGATTCAAAATCTCAGGTGCAAAGAGGATAAAGACAGAGAATACCCATGTTATTGCTGCAATTGGGATGGTAGTCATAATATAGCCACGCTTTCTATAAAGTTGCTTGGTACTATGGGAACGCGCGCCCAAAAAGCCGTGCCCGCCCTGGCGCGGTTTTTAGAGACAAATCGTAATAATAATTACAAAGCTGAGGCAATCCAAGCTTTGCAAAACATTGGAACACCGGATGCCTTGTTGGTTATTGAAAAAATGCGTTCTGTTAACATCGTCCCATGAAGACTAAAAGACCACCAAAACATGCTCCGTATGAAAAAGCCCCGGAAGTCATCAAAACCTTCCGCTGGCATGAGCCGAAAAATTCCAGTGTTCGTAAGTCCGGCGAGTGACCAGGCTTTGCAAATCCACCAACAGCTTGGACAGCAGATGGACGGGGCCCAGACAAATCCCTGCCCCCAGACCATGGGGTCTTATTGCAACCCTTCCGTCCAGATTATGCCTGCCGGCCCCCCCGCCACCCAACAACAAATACCCTTTCCGTATATCACCCTGGGGCCGCTTTTCCAGGAAATAGGGGCTCAAAACGGACAAGATTCAACCCCCTTACCCAGAAGCCGCGAAGAACTTTCAAGAAACTACGAGCCCCTGGCCATTGCTTATGAACGTGGCGCACTCTATGCCTTAGCCGATAATGTCTGCGATACCCAGGAAAATTGCGGCCCGGCTCCTGTCATCACAAGTTTGGAATATCCGGATGATCCGCCGGCCATGGCCAGAATATCCGCAGCGGTTCAAAACGGCAGCCTGGCGCCCTTCAGCCTTTATACCCCTGCCAATGAGTCCTATCCAACTCCCACAACCACGGCTGGTTTTCTTGAGCCAAGGGGTAACAGAGATCATATGGGGCTTGACATCCA
>JACQXV010000272.1 GCA_016208715.1 Candidatus Woesearchaeota archaeon
GCAAGAGAGAACGGCGTGAGCTGGAGAACTGCCAGGAAGTACATGGAGTGTTCCAAACCGCCCGAGTACACTAGCAGAGCGTCGGTGCCCAGCATCCTCGACCCTTACAAAGATTACATAAAGCTGAACTTTTGCACTTTTTGGTGGGGGCTTTCAGTAGCCAGTATCTTTTTTCATGCTCCGATATTTTTGGCAGATGTAGACATTTTCTGCGTAGAAAAGTATATTAATAGTAAAGACATGTCTATACGATATGCGTATAATAAAAGTGAATAAAGGCAAACTTTGGCTACGTGAGGACCAGATCGAGGGTTTCATCGAGAAAACCGTAACACCTAGCGGAAATGGCGCTAAGGTCGATGTACCGAAGCGCTACATCGGCAAACGGGCATATGTCATCCTGTGTAAAGAATGAAAGCCAAGACGGGCACGATCCGAGCCGCTTGTACAAGGAGATACCTGTGGGTATCACGAGGTATCTTGAACCGTATATGGGTGCTCTGACGAAGCCTCAGCAGACACACTTCTCGACGTTCATAGCTGGCCTCATCATCAATGACAACAAGACCATCCAGGAGATTAATGACAATCTATCCGAGAAAGACCAGAGCAGCCTCAACCGTTCCATCCAGCACTGGAACATCGAAGAGCTAAATGATATACGGCTGGAACAGGTTCAACGCAGGCTGCCCACCAGAAACGATGGTCTGCTGATCATCGACAATTATCTTGCACACAAATCCGGGAAGAAAATGGAAGGCGCTGGCATGCACCGGAGCGGCATCACCAAACGAAGTGAATGGGGACACAATATGGTCAATTCATACTACACACATCCCGATTGGGAGTTCGGCTATCCTATCACGGCAGATATCTTCACGAACAGAGATAATGCAGACTATCCATATCGCCCGATCAAAAGGATGGCGCTGGCACAAGTTCGACATGCTCGCGAACATGGCGTGCGCGGAATCGTATGTGCTGACACGCTGTATTACGCAGACTATGTTATGCGAGAGCTCCACGAACAACATGAACGCTACCTGATGGGTGTGCCATCAACACTGAAGATTAGCGTCAAACGAGCTCCCCGTGTAAGCGTCGCAGAATATTTCGAACATCAGAAATTCGAACATGTCAAGATTCACGAACGAACGTACCATGTTTCCAGCGTGAAAGGAAGCATACGCGGAGTGGGCAATAGACGTATTGTATGTTCATATCCTGATGGGGACCCCGACGACAAAAAGTTCTATGCGACCAATCTGGAATATCCAAACAAGAAACTGATGAGCCTACTGGTGTGCCGATGGAAGATCGAATGCTGGCATCGCGATGGAAAGCAACATCTTGGACTTGAGGATTATCAAGTGCGTAAGGATCGCGCAGTGCGAAACGTAGTGCTCGCCATCCTTATCGCGTACACTATCCTCGTGCTGAGCACGTTGCACCCAACACTCCGCCGTATGGCAAAACGCATAGGCCGACCATTACAAACCATCGGAGAACTCTGCCGCTTCATGCGGCTCACAGCAAGAACCAGATGGAGATGGATAACACGCATGATGCCAGAAAACATCGAAGCACTCAAAGACGTGCTAAATCGGGAGGTGCTGGTGAAAAACGCAAAAGTTTAGGAAAGGACACATTTAAATATCCACGAGAAGTATGCCTAAAACATGAGTGGGGCGCGGCAAGAATGGAAAGGAGACGAGGCGAGAGTGCGCACGCAACTGAACCAGAGTCGTCTATCGCGCAGAAAGAGAGAGGTATGCGAACAGAGTGCAGATATAACTGAGTTAGACGACATGGAGAAAAAAAGAAAGGTATTTATTTTGGTCTATCCCAGAATAGACAGAGATACACTGCGTTTTTGCAGTTCAATCACGAGTTCGGTCAGAAGGTAGAGATATGGCGTAATACGGAGAATGGAATCGCAAAGGGGCAACCCTCAGCGACGTAACGGCCCAAAAGGAATATGGAGTGAGTCGGGACTTCATCGTGAAGGGCATCAGAGCCGGCAAACTGGAATACCGAGAAGGGGCGATATGGGGTAATCCTTATCTCAGGGTCTTGAGGAGTCAGCTTGAGCAGTATATCGCTGAGGAGCTTGGCGCGGATTGTCTATCGAGCGGAAAGAACCGGACTGAGCTGCGCAAGATCAAGAAGGAAATGGCTGATCTGAAAAAGAGGCTAGTTGAGCTTCAGGCTCGAAGGACGGAAATCGAGAGGACGATGAGGAAATAGCGGAATCATATAGCGCAGGCTCGCTGTTTTCGACCTCTTGTCCCCCTCTGATCAGACA
>JACQXV010000017.1 GCA_016208715.1 Candidatus Woesearchaeota archaeon
ACGATTCTCGGTTCGGTAATCAGCTAAATTTAGATGAAGTTTGAATTAATGTGTAAAGGTTTGATAGTCGAAGGCGACTTCGGCGAAGTCGAATGTCGCCTGAAGGTGCCAGCTGACTTTTCAGCTGACAGCGAGCGTCGCAGCGACGCTGCTAAGTAGTCTGAACAAATACAAACTTAAACAAATACAAAAAGACTCGTGAATCCTTTGATTGCGCTGCTAGTATATTGCCAGCATATCCACTGCGAGCGGTGCAGCGGCCGAGCGTCAGCGAGATTCGGGACAGAGCCCAGGTAAACTCAGTTATGTAAAACCAGTTTTACAACATCCTCAAGGCATTCTACGGTCTTTGCAAAATCAGGATTAGCGTCCACAAAATATTGAAGATCTTCGCGCAGGTTCATTGAATATTCATGCAATATGGCATAAAAGCGCAAGTTTGATGCTCCATTGTTTCGTGCAGCACGACACGCCTCTCCATCTGACACCAAGTCGCCGATGTACACAAATGGGCGATGACACTGTTGCACCGCGAGCGCGTGCAGTTCCTTTGCCTTACCTTGGAAGGGACTGTGTACGCGCTGCAGGTGACGCTCGAATCCATCGCGTTTAAACCTTTTCTCAACACGATGGGCCGGCTCATTCGTCACGAAATATAAACGATCATCGCCTACATGCTGATGCACTGCGTCAACAACTTCCCTTGCCCCGGAAATCAACCGCGGCGGTTCAACATTGTCAAACTCGCGCTTGAACAGGTCGATCACGGCCGGAATGTCTGCTTCGCGTATACCTAGATCACTGTACAGCTTCTTCCAATCATGCGACTGAAAATTTCTCTTATAAAACTCACGTTCTATCGGCAAGTATCCAAAGCGACGGAATATGTCATTGTCTAGTTCAAGCACTGCGGCGACAGAATCATACAAAGTTCCATCAAGATCAAAAGCGATTCTCATTAATTCCATGAATTCACATCCACTTTAAAAAGTTTCTTAAAAGATGTACGTGGAAAGCTTAGACGAACTTCACCTTAAGCTTAACGACCAGCACAATTTCCGCCACCGCCCTTTTGCGAGGGATGAAAGTAACTGTATAGATGCTGACAAGGGGGATGCCCCGCACGGCTTTCGCCCCCTGCACG
>JACQXV010000018.1 GCA_016208715.1 Candidatus Woesearchaeota archaeon
AAATATTGTCAGGAATTACTGGCGGACGGTCCTTGTTCCGGACCTCAACAATGAATATTATAAGGTATACGGGCCGAATGAACGCTCAGCTTTTTACAGACGGAGCAGGCCGTGGTTCGTATTGCCGTAAAGAACCAGCGAGTGCAGTTATGAAATAAGTATAAAGAAACAATATGTTGCTAAATTTTATAAAGATAAAAGGCAATATGAAAAAGTTCAGGACAGGTATTAAGGAGTTATCCTATTCTCTATTGCTTGTTTTTTTGTTGATGCCACAATCTCATGGCAAAATCTCTTCTAAAGAAAGCATCTCTCCCACTGCCGGGATATTTTCCGCCATAGGTTCAATAAGTGCGTCGACATCGCCGGCATTTGCCACCGGGACGAAAACACCGTGGAAAGCTTTTAAAATCCCGCAGAACTGGTGTTTTTGTTTGCAATTTAGGGAGGGTGTGCCGCCGTATTCTCTCAGCCGGGTTACTGGTTTTTCTCCGGAATGCGATAAAATGAAATATCAACCTGCGGGTCAGGACCCATGGGCGGAGCTTTATAGCTGCGAAGATGTGAAAAAATGCTAGCAGGAGACTGCACACTATACTGACCAGAAAAAACTGATAGAGAAAAGACTCTCCGAGAAAAGGAAAGACTATGCCTCCTCCTACTACCGTCTGAAAACAATTCCCGGAGTATCTACCCAAACACTCGCCAATATTGAAAAATCATACCGCCAAGTGTATGAAAGTATGATACCGCTCTATGCTCTGGACATTAAAAGAATTGATATGGAAGCCTGGCTTGCCCGGGATAAGTGTTTTTCCAATGCCCCAAACAAAGCGACCGCAAAACAACAGATTCACGATTCCCAAAAAAATGTGCGATACAACGCGGCTTTATTCCTATCCAAAATTGATACTACTACCACGGAAGCAATCCCTGTTCTAATTGACGCAATAGGAGATGATAAAACAGAGTGTGATGCAATAGCCGCCCTTGGCCGCTACGGTCATGCGGCCAAAGATGCCGTGCCAGTCCTCGCCAACCTGGACTTGATGAAAAAATATTCCGGTGAGCATCCTTCTTCTCCAGCAAAGGCATTGGAGCGGATCGGCACATGGGAAGCTATGGCCGCTCTTAAACTATTAAGGAAATGGGAACAGAAAAGGAGTGAGCGTGAGAATAATCTTTTTAAAGCGTTAAATGACCCGGACCCGGATATCCGTGGAAATGCCGCAGGAGAATTGTTCAATATAGTTAAGGATTTAGAATACTACAAAGAGTCAAACAAGACGAAAAAAATAGCATCTGCATTAAAACATCTGCTTAAGGATCCGCAAAAAAAATTGCGCTACCGCATGGCCATTTATTTGTCCGATATAAATATTGGTAAACCGTATAAAATTTGCGGTTTGGGGATAAAGCCTACGAGAAAGACAAAAGAACATAAGCTATCATGCCTGGTGGATGTACTGAAGTCTACGGCTCCTGTTGGAGGAGTTTCACTTAGCACAGAAGCGATACCTGTCCTGATTGAGGCTATCAGGGATAATGAAGTAGATGACTTTTCCTGCGCAGCAATATCAGCCCTTGGCAACTACGGCAGTGCAGCCAGTGCTGCCGTACCAATACTCGCCGACCCCGGCCTGATGAAAAGGTTTGGATATTTCCACGCTCCAAATCCTTGCTCTCTTATAAACGCACTGTGGCAAATCGGCACCCAGGCTGCCTATGATGCCAGCGTACCGCTGCAGAAAAGTCAATGGAAATGGAGTAAACATGAAAGTCGGCTTTTAAAGTCATTGGCGGACCGGAACACGAATGAGCGGGCGAGCGCCGCACGGGAGTTGTATTCTGTCGCTATGGAGTCAAGCGGGTATAGAAGGGAGAGAATAAACGCCGCTTTAAAACTCTTGCTGCACGACGCGGATAAAACCGTGCGCTACGATGCGGCGTCTTATTTAACTTCTATTACAATTACCACAGAGGCGATACCTGTTCTAATCGAGGCGGTCAGTGACAAAGCCGGGGAAAGGTATAATAGTGCAGCACGGTATCTCGGTAGATATGGCCCGGCTGCTAAGGACGCAGTGCCGACACTAATTGAGCTGATGAATAAAAAAGGATATTCTTATTTTTGGCTTCATCCCACTTCTGAATATGTGAGCGCACTGGAACAGATAGGCACCCCGGAATCTATAGTCGCCCTTAAACCGCTGAGGAAAAGGGAACTGCTGGTAATGACATTATTGGCGCCGTTCGCTTTTTTAATCTTTATCCCTGCGATGGCCCCGTTGACAGGCCTGTTCTTTGGCTGGCTTTTTTGGCGGAGCCGCGGTCAATACAAGAAGGGTAGAAAGATCGTTTATTGGCCAATGCTCATCACGATCCTGGGTTGGGCATACATATCCTATGCTGTCATGTTTGAACTGAATAAATACGGCTCTATCGGACATGCTTTCGGAGCGATCCCCTGCGTTTGGCTGTCGCTCATCACAACACTGGCGGGGCTGGTTCCCTGGTTTATAAGCTGGCTTCTGTTGCGGCTGTGCGAACGGCACCAATCCGCCGGCACAACTGGTTCTTCAAAACCATAACGAACGCTGCACAAAATAAAATCGATTATGAACACCGCAAGAACCGACAGATTTACTTACGCGCAGCACCGTTTCATCACCCTGTTATTGCCGACAATTCTTCTGGTTTATCCGTTAGCCGTGCCGGCCCAGATTTGCCCACTGGCTACACCTTCTGTTGATTCGCTTTTTCAAGATGCTTTTATATCCACTGCAGCCTTGCCTGCCCCGGACACGGTCACATATACGGATAAAAACGGACAGAAACATACAAGTTTTGCCTTTCCGGGACAGGTAGTCGTATTAATGGATAAAAGAATTCAGGCAAGCGCGGCCCGGGCGCTTTTTAAGTTACATGGCGCAAAGGTGATTTCACAGATTCCTGCGGCGGGGTTTTATGTTGTTCAGGTGGGAGCCGACAAGGAAGGGGCGTTCATCTCCGCTGTAAATCAGGATGTCAGGATAAAGGAATCTTTCCCGAATATGAGTTTACCGG
>JACQXV010000273.1 GCA_016208715.1 Candidatus Woesearchaeota archaeon
GAACCGCCTGTTTGATTTACTTTTTGTTTTATGGGGAGTCTATCTATTTGTGAATAATTTATGGATGCACTTGTGCGTGGTAATTTATAAGAAATTTTTAATTTTGCGCCTTTTCCACTCTGAGGTTTGTATAGAATTGTATCGCCAGAGATCATCATCCGTGTCATTACTGAACAACATGTAGGCATTCTATGTTGTCCCCCGGAATATCCCCCGACTTTTTCGTGTAAATCACGGGATATAATGGTTATCGATTTTCCCCCACGCTTTTCGGCATTTATAAACTCGTTCACCAGCGCTTGTTCGAAATCTTTTGCGTTTGGTATCATATTATCACAAATAATACTATAGTTCGTATTTATTAACTTTATGGGGATGTATGATACAGTCTTCCCTAAAGCCCCATAGTCTTGGTAATATACTTTCTTTTTTCGACGCTTTACCGTCGACATTTTGAATTCTTTTGTTCCCGTGACATATTACCGATATCGGTAATATGTATCTTTTCACATGCCGTCGGTTGGAGGTATCTATTACCGAAAAGCTGGGGCTTTAGGGAGTCTTCGCCATATCTGTCCGTACCCTACAGCCCCTGCATCTCCGTTAGGACCTTCTCCTCCATCCTGGCCAGTTTCAGACGCTTGTACGCCTCCAGCGCGAGCTTCAGTTCCATCTTCGCGTTCTCGCTGTCCCCCTTCTCCTTGTAGCCCAGCCCCAGCTCGTGCCTGCA
Source organism: Candidatus Woesearchaeota archaeon (assembly GCA_016208715.1). Taxonomy (GTDB): domain Archaea; phylum Nanobdellota; class Nanobdellia; order Woesearchaeales; family UBA11576; genus JACQX01. Next base: position 731 of record JACQXV010000273.1, read on the forward strand.
TGTGGCTATCGAGGGCGTCGCACTATTTTTTATTAACCAGCGCCCTGAGTTCCTTCAGCACCCTCTCCTTGCACTCCTCGTCGAACTCCTTCGTGACGAAAGTCCCCCTCCACGAATCCACAAACCGCTCGTGCGAGATCTGGGGGATTATCACGTCGCGGATATTCATGGCAAGGATGTCTGGGCGCGGCAATATCTCCTTGATTCTCTGGCCAAGCCCGTCTGGAATGCCGTTCTTCAAAACGAGCGCGGCAATGTCCCTCACGTCGCTCGGCCTGGCAGAGACTACCTTTAGAATGAA
>JACQXV010000274.1 GCA_016208715.1 Candidatus Woesearchaeota archaeon
AGTGCATCCACAAGACGTATGTCAAATGGGTCATATGTACCTGTAGCTATATCCCTGTGTGCCAACCTTGACTTGGACAGATCCAAAATGAATTAGAACTACAAAATTCAGGGCCAAGAAAGGTTGTGTTGTGGTAGAAGATCCCAAATTGGTCGGCGAGCCAGAAGTTTCAGTTTCTAAGCCTGGCAAAAAACGTAAGATTCCCTTCGAGGAGCAATGTCAGATTGTGCGTTACTACGATTCCTTACCCGACGACGGCTCCAAGGGCTCCTACCTCCGTCGCAACGGATTGTTCAAGTCGTCGCTAAGCGGTTGGCGCGCCAAGATGGCTGGTGCAGTTGAGCCAGGTAGGCCTGGACCAAAACCAGCTGGTGCGACTGAGCGTGAGCTACGGCGACTACGTGAAGAAGTTATGAAATTAACAACAGACCTTGAACGCGCAAACGCGATTATCGAGGTCCAAAAAAAAGTTTCACGGCTGTTCGAGCTTCATATGGAGCAAAAGGCGCCTTTGTAATGAACACAATCGCTAAACAGGCTGTAGTGAGTTTGGTCGATGTTGTTGAAATTACAAAGGCCTGTTCGTTATTTGGCCTTGCTCGTTCAAGTTATTACTATCAACCCATACCTATTGCCCAACAACAAAAACATGGTGGAGGCAAACAGCCCAATGCTTTGAGCGCTGCCGAACAAGACAAGATTCTCAACCTATTGACTTCAGATCGCTACTGTGACCGTTCGCCCAGACAAGCACACGCTGAAATGCTCGATGACGGCCTTTACTTAGCATCACCTCGCAGTTTTGCCCGCATCTTGCAAAAAAATGGCCAATCAAGGAACCGACAACTGCAACGTAGCGACATGGTTCGTCCTAAACCAGTGGCAGTTGCCAATGATTGCAACGAGTTATGGAGTTGGGACACCTCGCCACTAGCAACAACAACAAAACGATTGTTTTTTCATCTCTACATCATCATGGATGTTTATTCACGCTTTGCCGTTAGATGGCTTGTCGCTCCAGTTGAACGAGCTGAAATCGCCGAGAAGCTATTTCGTGATGCATGTGCTACCTACGACGTTGACACCACCGATTTAGTCAGTCATTCTGACAACGGCCCCATTCAACGATCAGACCTCATTGCCGATTGTTTCAAAGAACTTGGTATAACCAAAAGTCACTCACGTCCACATGTAAGTAACGATAATCCGTACTCAGAAAGCCTGTTCAAGACAGCAAAATATCAACCAGGATATCCGTGGCAATTTGAAACCATCGAACAAGCACAAGCATGGGCAGACCAATGTTTTTTGAATTACAACTTCAATCATTATCACTCAGGAATTGCAATGCTTACCCCTGCAAGTGTTTATTTCGGCACCGCAGTCGAGGTCATCCAAAGACGACAGCTGGTGCTTGACGATGCCTTCAAGGTTCACCCAGAACGATTCAGAAGCAAACCACCAATAGCCAAGGGACCGCAGCCAGCCTGGATTAACAAACCAGCCGATCAGCCGTCAAAGGAGCCGTACGAGATTTAATTAAATGACAAATCTGTCCAATCAAGGTTGACACAGTCCGAGGCGACAAGTTGGTCACATGGGTTTGATGACGTAGTTTCGACAGGAGCCCCAAAATAAGACGGGCGATCTTCAACGGGTATCCCTTGTTGAGCAAAGCCCAGTAT
>JACQXV010000019.1 GCA_016208715.1 Candidatus Woesearchaeota archaeon
CAGAATAACCAAGACCCAACTGGACATTGCCTGTGGTGTTTAGCTGCTGTTGCTGGTTTTGTTGTCGGCAGTGTTGGATATATGCTTACACACGAAGGTTCTGGCTTAAGCCATGTTATAAAGACTTACGAAGCGGGAGCTGTAAGTGCTGCAGCGTTCGCCGGGTCTGCTGCATTTGCTACAGTGGGGGGTCAAGTTGCAGCAACAACGGGTGCTGTTGGAGGGCTCACCGCGGCCGGAAACTTCCTAGTAGGTGCGGGGGCAGAGGTTGCTTATGACACTATTGTGGAAGGTAAAGATGTCGATGTAAGTGACGCGGCGATTGCTGGATTACTCAACTTACCAGGCTACGGGCTTGGACTTAAACCCGGAACATCTGTGGGAACAAGGAATGCCCTTTCCCCGAACAATCTCAGGTTCGTTGGACAACAGGTCATTGGCAGTTTTGCTACCTCTTTTGCAACTCGTCTCTTGTATAAGGAAAACAATTATAAGAGTGAGGAAGTTTACTGGTCGAAGACTTCTAGTTCACTTCAACGAGTTTCGAAGTACGCCGCTAAGTTCGGATATTCAGAAAAGGACGCTAGGAGAAAGTTAGCAAAGCGTGATCAGTACTTTCGCAATAAGAAAAAGAGTTGATATTTGATTATGATTGCAGAGAAAGCGTGGACTGGTTTTGGTACATTTTTAGCAGTCCTATTTTTCGTTCTTGCTTTCAAACTTAGGTACTATCTTGCTGTGAAGTACCCTTTGAAGTACAAGATGGGAATCAAATCCTTCTTGTTCACTATAGATGCGCCTCTGTTCTTACGCGGCATGATGGTGCCCGAATTTCCAGGTGACTGGGTGTATGTAAGGTACATCACTTGGCTCAGAATTGTGTAGTAAAGAAGTCAGAAGATTTGCGTAGGGAATGAGCGTTTGCGAGCGAGATTATGGAGGTCAGAACACATAAAGTTAAATATAAAAGCCAGCATAGTTCAGAAATTAGAATGAACCGCGAGAGACTATTTTCAATCAGGAACTATGTCGAGACTTTCTTGTGGATATTAGCAATTTTGTTCGGATTTGCAGGCGGGCGTACTCTAAACCGGTTATTTTTAAGCATCTCTGCATACACATTGATCTTTATCAGTGTATACTTGCTAATTAGTTACGTGTACTTCAAGAGGGCACCGACTTTACGAGGCAGTCCTAGAACTGGCTGGTTTGCCCTCTTCTGGACTATGGGAGAAGTGGCCTTGGTGCTGTATCTGGCGTTTCGTATTTTTGCAAGCATGAGATAGGAGTGACTCTGCAATGGACCACAACAAAAACACATTCGGTATTTTCCTGTGCGTTCTTACTTTATGCCTGGTCTTACTTCCAATACACGTTCTATTACTCCGTTACCTTAGAGTGGGTGCCTGGGTTGTCACGGTTTCTTTGTTTGCGTTAATCTTCAAGCCCACATACAATCTCTTTGCGAAGAAGTTTGGTTACGAAAAGATTATGAGTAGATAAAATCAGAGATCTGCATTTTTTGTTAGAATTACTGCTGGTTTTCTGATCCCTTTTGCCGGTCCTGTAGCACGGATGGTTACCATATATCTTTTGGGCGGATTTCTCTAACGACATTAATGAGATGGTTTATAACGTTTCGTTGAACTGCACGGATGGAATCAATTCAACCTACAGTGCGAACTTGTCTGGTAATCAGAGTCTCTTTGATTATGTTGCTCGGAATTACTCGAATCCTGGCAAGAAGAC
>JACQXV010000020.1 GCA_016208715.1 Candidatus Woesearchaeota archaeon
CGGATGTAGGAAAGCCCGGGAAAGCCCGGGGACGGGGTAAACCTTTAGTGAACTTTCTTGCACAGAGGGGTGGTGCTTCAAATTATGATTCTTGAGAAGAAAGTCGCCTTTTGGTTTACAGTGTTACGATCATAATGCAGGCACATTAAATCACGCTGGTTCATCAGTCACGACCGGTAAATCCGGCGCAACTTGCCGAATACCTATCTGGAATATATTCATTGGATACGCAGATAATAATCAGCATAAATCTATCGAATAACTATTGTTCGATAAGCTGGTTTTTGAGATCCTATCGATATGTTTAGGACAACGGATCAACAGATGACATTGTTTGGCTCGGAGTCGCGTCTCTCAAAATCCGCAAGAAAACTTCTGGATGAATCTTGGGCGAGCGGTTTTCGGAAAGAGGTATTACCCATATTGATGCAAGCCGAGAGCGACTTTGCCAAGTTGTATAGCGATAACGGGCGACCCAACTGGAGTGTTGGACGATTGCTGGGCATCTGCCTTCTACAAGAGATGCAAAATCTCAGTGACCAGGATGCGCTCAACTCGTATTCGTTCGATATCCGATGGCATTACGCATTATGTGTGGACCAAGACGACGACTATCTATCACGGCGTTCACTAGTAGAGTTTCGTCGGCGTTTGGTGGAAGTCGACCCCCAGATGAAAATGATGCACCAAATATTTGAACGGGTCAGCAACAATGCCATCGCGAAACTGGGCATTTCGATAAATGAGCAACGGGCAGATTCGACCCTAATCACCTCAAATATCCGTACCAAAGGCCTGGTTGACCTGTTACGCAAAACCTTGGAACACTTCTGCCTCTCTCTTGACGAGAAAAACAAGGCCCTATTGCCGAAAAAGATTACTACTTGGCTCGATGAAACGAAAGACGGATGGTTTGCCGCGGGAGACAAAAACCAAAGGCAACAGAAGAAGCTTCAACTATGTAAGTGGTTGTACCAAGTAAAGCAGATATATAAAGATATCGATACGGTCAAAAATACCGAGGCATACCTTTTAGTGGTCAGGATTCTCAATGAACACTGTGAGGTGGTCGAAAACAACCAACAGCCATCGCAAACCAACCACAAGGATTCGGGTGTAACCATAACGCCGAATCATACTGATAGCGAAGACGAGCTTCAGATTAGGATGCATAAACCCGAGCATCCTGGCGTGTCGTTACAATCTCCATATGACCCAGATGCCGGCTGCGGTCACAAGGGTCCCGGTTACCATTTGCACGTGGTAGAAACCTGTAATAACCAGGACCGTCCAGAGATTATAACTGGCTATGAGCTTCTTTCTGCTGGTCGGTCGGATAAAGGCAAAGGTTTGGATATCGTGCAGTTACTTATCGAGTCGGGCCGTTGTCCCAAAACGATATTCATGGATGCGGGTTATCCCACGGCTAATAGCATTAAACCCATTGTTGAGTTGGGTGTTGAGTTGATGGCTCCGGTACATCGAGTCGATATGCCGAAAGAGAAAATGGGACGCGACAGTTTTACCTTTGATGGTAATGGTTTTATCACTCAATGCCCTGCTGGTCATCGACCCGTTCGCTATACTGAACGGATAAAGTCGCACTGCGGACGGCAAACGCATGCGGTGTTTGATGGAGCGATTTGCCGTAAATGTTCGTTATTCGTTCGTTGTCCTGTAGCACCTCCTAACAACGGCAGACAAGGCAGCTTCCGAATCGACTTGGATCCGGGTTTGCGTCTGCGCGATGAGATGTTCGCCAGACAACAAGACAACCAATGGTGGGACCGCTACCGTATCCGCTCTGGCGTAGAAGCGACCATGTCCGAACTCAAGCGACACCACGGTATTGGCCGGTTACGAGTACGCCGGATGACTCGAGTGCACCTCGCCGTAATCTGCAAGCTTACCGCATGCAACATCAAGAGATGGCTGCGAGCCGTAGTAGTAGGCTCTTTTTTCGCTATTTTTATGGTCTTATGGAGGCGCATATCGCCTCTAAGAGGTCTTGGGATGAAAACCGGTATTCGGTTCGGTTTTTCGTTCCATACGGTGTAAGGTCAATCTATATGGGGTAATTCTTTGGAACTCCTAGTAAAAACAACCCCTTTCTTCTCAAGAATCAAAACTGAAGCGCCACCCCTCTGACTAGGGGGCATTGCTACGCAGCGCATCTGTCCTTCCGTCGCCGTCGAAATCGCCGAATTCGAGCTCACTCTCTGTTACTGAAGTGTTGGCGTACGCGGTCCAGGTACTCGTACCTTTATAGGACACCCACCAACGACTACCCCACGTGGCGAATACGTCCGTATATTTGTCCCCGTCGAAATCGCCGAAACGTAAACGGGAAAGCGCTAATTCGGACGATTGGATCTTTAC
>JACQXV010000299.1 GCA_016208715.1 Candidatus Woesearchaeota archaeon
GAACGATGAGGCGTTAGGGCGCGAGACGCTTATCGTGCAACGCAATGGTAAGCCGTTTGTAGCGGTGATGCCTTACGCGGAATATCAACAGTTGATAGCGGTGAATACAGTTGCGCCTCTTGCTTTGTCTTCGGACGATCCAATTTTCGAACGCAATCGCGCCGCGTTTCAACGGCAATTACCTGATTTGTTGAAAACACATCGCGGTAAATGGGTGGCAATTGTGAATGAAAAGGTAACAGTGATTGGTGATAGTTCGGCGTGGGTGGTAGAGGAAGTGATTCGTAAATTGGGGAATGTGCGAGTCTATGTGCAGGAAGTATTAGAGACGCGGCGAGTGTATCGCATCTCGGGACCGCGTGTTGTACGCGCGAAAAATATATGAAGTTTAAATATAACGAGAATGAAAATCCGCCTGCACCTTTCTTCCCGGTTCGTGTGTCACATCCAGCGAATCGTGATCGATTTGTAGATTTGCCTGCTAAGATTGACACCGGCTTTGACATAACCTGTATTCCCGAATCGTTGATCGCTCAACTTGTTTTGGATAAGTGGGGTGAGATTGAAGTCATGGGGTTTGAAGCGCGACCTACTTCAGTTCCTTTGTATGCGATTTATCTTGAATTGCCTTCGGGTAAACGAGGCTACCTTAATGCGCTCGCCTTCTCTGCGGATCATGTTTTGTTGGGAAGAGATGTGATCAATTTACTTCATCTCGTTCTTGATGGACCCAATCTAACTTTTGAAGTAGTGGAGTGATGCTTTGATGCGAATGAGTAACGATGTTTAAACAAAAACCCTCAAGGTCTCGCAGACCTTGAGGGTTTTTTTGTTTCTCACGTATCACGCTTCCCCCATCACGCTCTTCCCCACTATTTCTCGTTTCACCCTCAACGACTGCTTTAACCCCAAATACGCCGTGTAAGCAAAACCAATTGTGTGAATGAGCATGAACGGCGCGAGACCCCGCGCATATTCAACCGAGACGAGCGTGGTGATGCCGC
>JACQXV010000300.1 GCA_016208715.1 Candidatus Woesearchaeota archaeon
AGAGGCACTGAAAAAGATAACAGGACAGGACTTTGGAGAAGACCCCATGAAATGGCAGGAGTGGTGGGAGAAAAATAAAACAAAATAGTTCAATTCAGACATAAGGGTTGGGATGTGTAAAAGGCGGTATGGAAGGGAGTTACGGGAGGGGGTAGAGAACAAAGTGGGATAAAATTTTATCCCCTTATATTTTTTTCTTGACAAATAACACCTAATAGATATAATAGGTGTTATGAATCTGAAATCCCTTTCCTTTCATCGAAAGAAGGCTAGCCTTTTAATTCGGAAGCGGGCACAGCTTGAGCGGATCGCCATGGGGCGGTCTCCGATGGTGGCCGCCTCTTTTATGCCGCGGAGGCTAAGACCCGGAGCACCTGTCGTGTATTATCTTTCGGCTTCGATTCAAGGGGAGAGCCGACATCGGTATGTTCGCAAGGGGGAGGTGGAATACTGGCGGAAGCGGGCTTTGGCCTGGCGGAGGTTCATGAAGGCTCTGGCCTCTTGGGTGAAGGTGAATCGGGAGATCGAGAAGGAGTTGAGAGAGATCGGGAGGCTTCGGTGCGAGCCATTACCGGGAGGGAAGCGGGAGTGAAAGAGGAGTTGATTGTTTTTCAGGAGAACAAGGTTGAGGTGAGGAAGAGATTGAAAGACGGGAGGATTGATTATTTAGATCTTACCTCTTGGAGTTTTCAAGATCGGCTGTTTGGCTTTTTAATCGAGGAGAGGTTTTTTGAATGGTGTGGGAGCAGTTATCCTACCCCTCGGGAGAGGGAGAATATTCCGGTTTGGTTTTTGTTGGCCTGTGGGATTCAGATGAAACTCCATCGGAGTGCTGCCTTCCAGAAGTTAGAGTATATCCTCCGGTCGGGTTCCATTCTGACGAGGGTGAGATTTAATGTGGGACTAAAGGGAGGGGGATTTAACGACAAGAACAAGAAGGGCCGGGAGATTCCGATCGATCAGGACACGGCCCGTAAGTTTTTTACCGATACGAAGGCTTCTCAGGTCGAGGATTGGTATAATACGGATGTGCAGAAATGGTTAAGAAGGCATCGGGGCTATTCGGACAAGGAGGGGATTTTTATCCTCGATCCCACTTTGATTTGCCTTCCCGATAATTCTCATTACAAGGAGTCTGCCCTTTTGCCGTTAGACCAGGAAGGGAGGTATGTGGATGTCAAGAAACTTTCTCCCCAGGAGAGGAAGAGATTTAAATATACGCGTGCTTATAAATTGACGATGTTACTTCATTGGAGTCGGCAGGACGATTATTTCATGTTTGCCGGTGGACATTTGGGGAGGGGAGATGAATCGGGTCTAAAACGGGGAGAAGAATTAGTTGACCAATTTGTTTCGCAGATCGGCAAGGGAGTAATTAAGCTTTTGATCATGGATCGGGAGTTTATCGACGGAGCCATGATTAGCCGTTTCAAAAAGATCCACGGGATCGACTGTTTAGTTCCCTTGAAGTCGAACATGCATGCGCTGCTGGATGCCTTGGG
>JACQXV010000301.1 GCA_016208715.1 Candidatus Woesearchaeota archaeon
GTATACGCTATCGCATAATGCATGCAATCGTTTTACAACTCGGTTGCCCCCAAGTTTTGACAGATACAGTAAATAATCTTCCAGTTCTTCGCGGCGGATATGAATGTTGGACAACAAGTTCAATAGCCCTTCTCGAAACACCGTACTGCCGATTTTACAGAGAGTATATGCAAATTGTTTTTTTGCGTAATCAACTGTGGTTGTCTCCCAACGATGACACAACTCATTCTCCGCGCTCCCATAGACTGGAGTAAAATCCTCGTTGTCACTCACGCTGCGGATGACATTGATCAGTTCAGCGCAGTGGATCAGGTCTTCGTCGTACAACTTGTGCATGACGAAACGGTACCTATCCCCGCTTAATAGTAAATAAATAAATCGCCAAAAAATTTCTAATGGTTTGGCGTTGCCGTCTAATGCCCGAAATACGCTCTGAAAAATTTGCGTCAGTTTATACGTCTGCCGTTTGTAGCTATAGATCAGAACCGCCTGCTGTAAAACCCCAGACCATCTATATAGCCACAAGGGATCCCGCGGAAGATTCCCAATTGTTCCTCTGTATATCAAATATTGAGCGGATAGAAACTCTGCTGTTTCACGCGACATAAAGCATCTATTGAACTCGACTCGGATTTCAAGCAGTGATAGCTTGGAGATGTCATTCAGCCACTTTAGGATGGGGTCAGGTGGTAACGCCAGAATAGATGACAGTTCGTCAATTGCAAGGGATGGGTCGGCATCGGTGGTGGTGCTCTTCTCGATAGCCAGCAAGGCAATGCGACTAAGGTCATTACTGTGATCGGCGACAACATTAAGAGCGCTTTGCGGACCTGCCAAATGTTGCGCCGTTTCCAACGTTGCCCACTCTAGCCACCGAATTTTCTCTAAATTCCAATTGGGTAGTTTGGGAAAACTTTCTAAAACAAACTCCAATTGACGCGGCCGCCGTAGTTGTGAGAGATGTTCCTCAATGCGAAGCTCACTCCAAATTTTCTCGATTTCAAGCGGATCGCTTGTAGTCCTTTTGATGGTGTTGAGAACACTCCATAATATCTCGTCATCGCCGAGAGCACGGGTAACTTCGACTTTTTGCTCCGGCGGATTTGCATGAGAGTTCAATTGTTCAATCCGGCTAAACACCTCGTCAATGTACGGGCGCACAATGCCCAAAACCTGATTTTCATCTATCCCATCGCGTTGTTGTTCCTGAATCTGTCTGATATGCGCCAAGACGTTTCTCACTATTCGTTCTTCATCCAAAA
>JACQXV010000302.1 GCA_016208715.1 Candidatus Woesearchaeota archaeon
AGTGTAGCCACCGACCTGCGAGCTAACGGCTTTTACATCGTCTCGCACGACTCTCGGTTCGGTAATCAGCTAAATTTAGATGAAGTTTGAATTAATGTGTAAAGGTTTGATAGTCGAAGGTGACTTCGGCGAAGTCGAATGTCGCCTGAAGGTGCCAGCTGACTTTTCAGCTGACAGCGAGCGTCGTGGCGACGCTGCGATGTGAGTAGCTAAACAAATACCAAAAATCTTAAAAATCCTCAATGCCGCGCTGGCTCTTTTTGTCAAGAACGTTCTTGTAGCTCTGCCAGCTTTTACGAAACAATGCAGGATATGTCTTGTAATTCTTACGTAAGAACTCTTGTGTGAGTGGATCAGCGGGGTATCCTGAACCGATCTCGCCGTAAAGCTCCTTTATCTTTTTAATCTCACGGTCCCGCGTCACTTTTGCAAGGATTGATGCCGCACTGACAACCACGTAATTCACGTCAGCCTTATGTTCTGCTACAATATCACAGGTGTGAGAAAGGTGCTGTTTAAGCTGGGTCACATACGCCTTCGGCTGGTTGCTTGGGCAATCGAGAATAGCTTTGTCAGGCTTGAGATGATTGATAATAACCGCGCTTGTGCGCAATTCAAGACCGTTTAGATTCACCCCCGGATCATTTACTGCTTTATCAATATCCTGCGGCGTAAGAATGACTATTTCGTAATTTTTCACGATGGCGAGAATCTTGTCATAAAGAAGCTCGCGCGCCGAAGGTGAGAGAAGCTTCGAATCCTTCGCGCCGATCGCTTTCAACTTCTTCTCATCATCGTCGCCGATTAGAACGCCCGCCATCACCATGGGACCGATGACAGGTCCGCGACCTGCCTCATCTATGCCGAGGATTTTGACCATGCACGTTTTGCATTTGTGAAGTTTATTAAGATTTCCTCTCCCGAGGGAACTTTTAGCGAAGAAATAAAATTCCTTGTTCTGGCAAAACTCATCCTCCGGATGGTTTTCAATCTATGTTTCCTGCTCGGCATTTTCCGCATCACCAAGCGAATACATTAGCCCCTCAAGGCTCCCAAAAGTTTTATATACCGTGCTGCCTTGGAAAACCCTCTAGCATCAAATAAAGAGGCGAAAGCATGAACGAAGAAATCATTCAATTCGTCGGTTTGAGCGATCTGGACCTTGTAGATCAAGAGATGGTACGTAAGATCATCTTTGAGCAATACCCAAAGGTTAAGCGTAGACTGCACAACCTGACTTCCCTGGTTGTTCACATCAAGTCTTATGGAAAAGGCGGCGCTCGTCCAAAATATTCATTCCATATGCGCGCCATAGCGCCCACGCGGATGTTTGAATCAAGCAAAGCGGTTGCTTGGGATCTTGCAACGTCTGTGCACAAAGCATTTGATGATTTGAATAATCAGATCGAACACGTGTTCAAGCAGGAGCACGGAATTAAGCATGGGCCAAAATCCGCTCTGGTGATTGCTCAATCGGACCTCAAGCCATTGCGGACGAGAAAGAAGGCAAGACGTGTGCTCGGAAGATAATTTGTATTTGTTTAGCTCACTCTATACTTTCATACTTTTCACGACCAGCACCGCTCGGACGTGCTACGCGCATCCTCGCTCATTTTCCGCCACAGCCAGCTCGTGCAGTTATTCTGGTTGCATAAGGCCGACATTCCCCGTAAGGGACAACCCCCTTGTCGGCGTCTATGCGAGTAGTATCTGCCCTCGCAAAAAGGCGGTGGCGGAAAATGTGCTGGTCGTTTTATTCGTGAAGCTGAATATAGCTAAACAAATACGATAATTTTATTTGTTTGAGTTCTTCCCTCTGCAAACATTCACGGTCAAACTTTTTTCTTCCAGGTACTGTTCAATGATCCTTCGCACGTCGTCCACTGTTCGTGCGTCGTTGATAGCTAAACGCACCGTTGCGCTTCCCTCAAACCCCTTTGTGAAACTTTGTGCAGATCTCTTGAAGAATTCAATGTGTTCAAAGCCAAACTGGTCGAGTAGATCGTAATAACGAAACAAGATTTTCATCTGGTCGACCAACGAGAGTGGGGGAAGAGTGGCTCCTCTTTGTAAGAAGTGGTTGATCCGCGTGAAGAGATAAGGATTATCCTTTGCTGCTCTGCCGATCATGACATAGTCGCAGCCAGTCTCTTGAAGCATTCGCGCTGCATCATGTTCGTTTCTGATATCGCCATTGCCGATCACCGGAATGCCCACCGCGCGTTTCACGTGCGCGATCACACTCCAATCTGCGTCTCCGCTAAACCCCTGCGACTGTGTGCGTGCATGAACAGTTATCGCTGCTGCCCCGTTCTCTTCACAGATGGTCGCCACCTCTACAGCATTGATCAACTTTTTATTTATACCAGAACGGATTTTGACGGTAACTGGCTTGTCAAGATTGTTGGCAAGCTTCCTGACGAGCGCGCCGACTTTTTGTGGATTTCGAAGCAACTCAGATCCGCAACCCTGACGCACTACCTTGTACGCGGGGCATCCGACGTTGATATCGATGACATCAAACGAATCCTGCAGTTTTTGCGCGGCAATAAGAACTTCTTCTTCACTGCTTCCAAAGAGCTGCACGCCGCAGGGAGATTCATTTTGTGCGACCTGCGTCATCACAAAGCTTTTCCCGTTTCCCCGTACAAGCGCGGTACTACTGACAAACTCAGTGAATGTCATCGCAGCGCCAGCTGACTTGCACAGCGAGCGAAATGCAACATTGGTCACACCGCTCATGGGCGCAAGGATTGCTTTGTTGTCCAGTCTTGGAAAAAACTTTTTCATAAGGTGCCCAAAAGATAATTAGTATTTAGAATCAGCTAACAAATACTATAATTGTTTAAATATGTGCTATTGTCGTCGTGGATGAGTGTCGAATTTTTCTACTATGGTGGCAGTTGCACAATATTCCGGACAGAGCCTGCTTTTGCTGCTCTGTCCCGAATCTCACTTACGCTTGGTCAGAAGGCCGCTCTCGCTGCACCGCTCGCTGTGAGTATCTCAAGTAATCTTGTCACCGAGAGGATGTTTAAGCAACCTGTTTATAGTTTCAGCTCGCAGGACCACTGACGAAGAACGCGTCGAATTCTACCACGTCTCGTACAAGATGAGAGAGGTGCTTACTGCAGCATTTGGACCGCAGTCTTTTGATTATGTTTTTCCAAGCACCAAAGAAGCGCACGCGCATATGCTCGTGCTTCCCCGATACGCGCAACGTACGTCCTTTAACGGCGTTGCATTTGAGGATCCGCAGTACGGGAAGCACTATGACCCATATCGTGAAGTAGTACTTTCCAACGAGGTGTACACAAAACTCATTGAGAAGATAAAGGCAGTTGCAGAGCCTTCACTTGACAAGGCACGAAGTCGTAAGGACTCATAAGTAAAGTCGTAAGCACGTTTTTCAGCCTCAATTTCAAAACGTTTTTATATTTAGAGATTACTCTGCTTGTTTAGTGTACAGCGAAAGATTATGTATTGAAAATTATCGTGTGACACATGGGATGGCTTAAAGATTTGTTCAATGGACCAGCTCCGCGCGAAGAGGAATACATCGAAGTTGTAGATGCAACTCCTCCTCCACTGCCACCTCCAAAGCCAGCACCACAACCATTCAGATGCAATGGCTGTGGAAGAAAAGCGATGGATGCTGGAAGCGCGGCTTGTTCTGCCTGCAACAAGAAATTCTGTCCTGTGTGCATGGAGCCAAAGAGGCATAACTGTCGGGGAAAGAGATCCTACTAAGTTTTTCTTTTTGTTGATATTCTTTTGATCCTTGTTCTAGAGTCAACGCAATGAGTCGGTGCCAGTCAGTAGAGCGAGAAACTGATCGTGATTCTATTGAAAAGAATATATTGAAAAGAAGTATTTGTTTAGCTACTCACATCGCAGCGTCGCCACGACGCTCGCTGTGTAAGTTAAGCCGCTTAACGAACCGAGAGTCGTGCGAGACGATGTGAAAGCTGTTAGCTCGCAGGGCGGTGGCGACGCTGCTAAACAGATACGAAAAGAATAGTTCCTCGTTGTAGGAGACTCAGCCGCTCCCGCAGCCGGTTTCCGTCGAGGTGTTTGACTCTGCCCTGCGTGGCGAAATTGAAGAACGATCGCAGATCGTTGCGGTGTTGGTCAAACATTCTACTTCAGAGCTTTTCAATGCGCTAAGATTCCACCAGTCGAACATACTCAGTCGAACATACTCACTTACGTTCGTGAGTTTGAGCATAGCTCAAACGACCGGCGGCATGCTCGCCCTTCGGGCTCGGGTCGCTCGCTTTACAAAGAGTGAGCTTTTGACTATCCCGTGACGACCTGCAGCGTAGATGCTGTCACTGATGTTTCTAGACAAATACTGCGTGTACTGATTCAGAAGTGCAGCAAAGCCCTATCAAGTTTTCGAAACGTTTAAATAATTAAGTGTTACAATGTTTGTAAAAGTAAATGGTCATAGAATGCCAGACAAGATTGCCGTCGAGAAAAACACAAGAGGCGCACAAATGCATAAATCAATCCCAACAATCATGCTTGTTTTATTCTTGCTTACTGGTTGCTCAAGTACCTCTAGCCCTGCGGGACGCGCAGTGTCTGAGGGAAAGGTTGATCTTGACCTATATGTCATGTCACAGTGCCCTTATGGAATACAGGTAGAGAATGCTCTTGAACCTGTGCTTAAGGACCTCGGAAGCGCTGTCAATCTAGATGTGCAATTCATTGGTGCAGGATCTGCTGATGATTTGCGATCGATGCATGGCGAAGGTGAGATATTCGGAGACATAGCACAGCTGTGCGCAAAGAAATACTCTCCAGACAATTACTTCGACTTCATTCTTTGCCAGAACAAGGACTCACTTGGCATCCCAGGCAGCTGGGAGAATTGCGCAGAGAAAACGAACAGCGGTGTAGAGAAGATCAGGACGTGTTTTGAAGGCGACGAAGGAAAACAGCTCGCTGCAGAGTCATTTGCGAAGAGCGCAAGCATGGAAGTGCAGGGAAGTCCAACAATTTTCATCAATGACAAGCAGTATTCTGGAAGAAGAGACTCTGCAGGGCTGCGCAACGCGCTATGCAAGAATATCCAAGGCACAAAACCAGAAGCGTGTAACGCGATCCCTGAGTCAAAACCGATAGGTATCACGGTCATAAATGATAAGAGATGCGACAACTGCGACACTGCTGCGATCGAACGAGCACTCGAGAACGTCTTCTTCGACGCGAAAGTCAAATATGTGGACGTGTCAAGCGCAGAAGGCAGTACGCTTGTGAAGACTTATCAAATCACTGTTCTCCCAGCATATCTTCTCAGCGCAGAGGTAGAGAAGGCGGACGCATGGAGCGACCCTAACTTGAAGGCTGCTTTCGAGAAGGTAGGTGGCGTCTACAGACTCCGCGACGCCGCAAGCGGCGCAACGTACTACATAAACGAGAAAGCACGGGCAGATCATGAAGCTTCAATCAGAGCAGCGAAACAAAAAGTGCTTGATACGATAGGTGTAACGCTGGATGATAACAAGCCACAAGTCGACTTTTTTGTGATGAGCTATTGTCCATATGGAAACCAGGCAGAAGAAGCGCTAAAGCAGGTTTACGACGCGCTAAAAGACAAGGCAGCATTCAATCCGCATTACGTCATCTATGAGAATTACAGAGGAGGCAGCGATGCCTTCTGCACTGACAAAGGAAAATACTGCTCAATGCACGGCATACAGGAACTGCACCAGAATGTCAGAGAACTCTGCGTCAACAGATACTATGGAATCAGCAAATGGTTCGATTTCGCGATCGCCATGAACGCCAAATGCGGACCCGATAACGCGGATACTTGCTGGCAGGATGTGGCACAGACTACGGGAATCGAAAAGACAAAGATCGAAGCATGCGAGATGACCGAAGGAAAGGACATGATGGCAAGCGAGAAGGCACTCAACGGAATGCTTGGCGTCAGCGGCTCACCACAGATATTCATCGATGGAGAACCATACGGAGGCGAGAGATCCAGTACTGGATTTTGGCAAGGCCTGTGCCGCCAGTTCACAAACGCACCTTCAGAATGCACGGGTGTGACCATGCGCACTATGGAAGAGACAACCACTCCAATGCAAGGGAGAGGCTGCGGAGGTTGACTCTGCTTTTTCTGTCTTTTTGTTTTAGTTTTGTTTTATCTGACAGTGATTGTGAGGCTGTTTCCGCCGTTATGCACTTTTCTCGTAGAGAGCTGATGGATAGTGCAACGATACCGAAGGCAAAAAATCAAAGTCAGAAATCGACTGTACATAAAAAACTTAATGACCTCCTCCCGCGTCCTAAAGGAAGGGGTTTTAAACCCGCAGCTCGCTATGCTCACTCTAATATTATTTGACTTGAATTTGACTTGAAATAAAACGCCGCGGGAGGGATTTGAACCCTCATACCCTTGCGGGCACTGAATCTTTGCGGTAATGCAGGTCTCATACGCACTCAAGGTACATAGCAATCCAGCGCAATACCGGGTTATGCGACCGCGGCATGATGAACATGAATGGACTTAGTTGTCTTGGTCGCGATGCGTCAGACTTCCGAAGCGAAGCGCAGGAAGTCTTACCCATCGTCGGCTGATAAGGGAAGCATTCCCTTATGCGCATGATGGGTTATGCGACCGCGGCATAATGAATGTGAACGTAATTGAACGTAATAATACTTCTCCCATATGCGGCAGTGAAGCGTCAGGACTTCGAAGCAACGCGAGGAAGTCTCACTCGTAGTGGGTTGATAAGGGAGACACTCCGTTATCGGATAATAGCAACCGCCGGTATATTTGGCTGTATTTTCATACTGATTTAAAAAGATATCTCTTAAGAAGCTCTGTCCAGAATCTCGCTTACGCTCGGCCTCTGCACTGCCATCAGTGCTCTGCTCGCTGTCGATATAAAGACAAGATACGGACAGCACAATCAAAGGATTCGCGGGTCTTTTTGTATCTGTTTAATTTTGTATTTGTTTATCAGCCCACTTGGCGGCGCCGCGACGACGCTCACTGCGCACGCAGAGCTGATTAATGAACCGAGAATCGTGCGAGACTGTGCAAGAACTGCAAGCTCGCAGGTCGGTGGCGGCGCCGCTAACAAATACGAACATAACGTTCTTTGATTCAGCTCGTGGGGTGGCAGCAGCACAATTCCGAACAGAACCCATCTCATAGATAATATTATAAATCCTTTATCGCTGATATTGTTTTATCTTTGTGTTTTATAATGAAGAACCTATTTTTAATAACTCTGGTCTTCATTATATTCGCCGAACATAACAAAACCCATTAATTATTTATGTTCGGCGTTATATCTTGATTATTGCGTCTGGGAAAAATGAGTTAAAACATGGTAAAATCTATAATGTTCTACGTCACGTTGGTGCCGTTGTTGTATTTGGTTTTGAGCTTTGCGGCGCTATTAGTGTCTTACGTGTTTAATTCTCTTAGGTATTGCATATTCGTTCGCTTTTTTGGGCATGTTTTGGATTGGAAAAAATCGTTTATCATACTGTCTGGAGTGATGTTTGTTTCGAGTTTTTTTCCAAAGGGGGGCATGGTTTTAGCAAAACCGTATCTGACGCACTACACTACGCGGAATGGTCTCAAAGGTGCGTTTTTCGCGACCGTCTTTGAGCAACTGTTCGAAACCGCCTGGCAGGTTGTAGCGCTTCCCTTGATGCTGTTCTTCTTTAGCGAGAAAGTGATAATAAAGTCAGCAGTCACCACTGCAGAAGTTGTTTTTCTTTTGTTCTCCTTGATGTTGATTCTATTTCTTCTTCGAAAAAGAATATTCAGGTTTATTTTTGCTCACAAGGATAAGATTCCGCACTTCTTGAAAAAAAGACTCGCGAAGTATAATTTCACAAAGGAGAATATGCTCAAATTCTCACAGCAAATGAGAGAATTTATTAAAGATTATAAAAGGAATTTCTTGATCGTATGCTTGACAGCGCTTATATTTTTTTCAAATCCGCTTGCATTCTATCTTCTTTTTTTAGGAGCTCAAATTCATGTGACTTTCTTTGAGATTATAATCGTTTATTGGGTTTCACTGATCATTGGTAAGATATCAGGAATACCAGGAGGTTTTGCTGCGCGCGATCTTACTTCCATTGGCATGCTTGTTTCATTGGGCGTCGCCTCAGACTTAGCGATCAGCATGAGCATTCTCTTCAGATTACTCACACTTGTTGTTCCCACAGTTATAGGCGGGCCCGTGCTGTTGGTTTTCTTGAAAAAGATCGTTAGAAAACATAAGAGCGGATGATTTATTATTTTTTTCTTACGAGCAGGGAGCAAGTTCCCGAAAACACTTCTTTGAGCGGAGGGAGAAATCTTTGGAGTATTTGTGCAACTATTTTTATTGCTGGAAGTCTCCAGGGCATCGCTAATTCAGTTTTTTTGTAAATGATGTCGAATCTGTTGTTCTTTATTAGTTTCTCGATTCTCAATATCGTCATCTTGTTGAGATTGAACCCTTTGGTCGCGCTTGAATTAAGATGGATCATCATCGGTGTCCAGTTCTTCTTTCTTCTGCGGATATATGATCTCACAAGCCTTTCTGGAAAATAATGTATGTAAGGAACAGGGGGAATGAGCGGAGGTTTGAGATGCCCCCCCCATGGACCATAGTATGGTGGAAAGTTGATGTATGCGATGCCTCCATTTTTGAGGACGCGGTGAATTTCTCGAAGGCAAAATCGCGGATTGTTAACGTGTTCTATAACATCGGCAAGGAGCGCGACGTCAACGCTGCTGTCTTGAAGTGGTATGTTTTGGGCGTCGGCAACTAAAAAATTCTGATTTGGGAATCTTTTTTTGCAGAATGATATGAGTTTTTTGTTGATGTCGATCCCCCTAATGTGCTTTTTATTGCCGTGATTTCTTTCGAGAAGCGCCGCGATAATTCCCCCGTAGCCGCATCCTACGTCAAGAATGCTTTTGCCGTCAAGAGCGGTGTGCTGCTTAAGCAGTTGTACGATTTTCCTGCCCTTGATAATTTCAAAGTGAAAATAATCCTCTTCAGAATTAAATCTGTTCTTGTATGCCCGGAAGTCGGCGCCTTTGTATATGAGCGAAGTCATGGCTGCGGGGACCTGCTGGCTTTATGTCACTTCCGCAGCATATCGGCAAGAAATCCGAATAGCC
The DNA here is from genome assembly GCA_016208715.1 of Candidatus Woesearchaeota archaeon. GTDB lineage: Archaea > Nanobdellota > Nanobdellia > Woesearchaeales > UBA11576 > JACQX01. The sequence goes on from JACQXV010000302.1 coordinate 9,155, forward strand.
AGATCTGCACGCCAATGCTGATGAAAAGGACAGAAACCATGACACGCGGCAATGCTCCGACAACGCCGGTGAGTATGAACCGGAAGAAAACCCACAGCCCGATCAAGAAGCCGCACGTAAAAAATACTGCTCCGATATATCCAAAAAACTTTAGCGGCTCGTAATCACGAAGTATCCTTAGTATGTTTATCCAAGCTCTCAGCGCGTACTCGAATGGATTCTTCATGAGCCGGCTTTTTGTCTTGCCGCCCCGCTTGTCGAAGTGAACGGGCACTTCCACGATGCGGAACTTCTCCTTCACTGCACGGATGATCTGCTCTTGGGTGTAGGTATGATTTGAAGTGATCTTGACCTTTTTTGCGACTTCTTTTGTGAAAGCTCTAAATCCGGTCTGGCCGTCTGTTATTTTCTTGTCAATGATTTTGGATATCACTCTTGAGAATGCTTTGTTGCCAAACCGTTTTATCAGCGGCATCTCTTCGATGGTTCCCATAAATCGCGACCCGAGGACAAAATCATATCCTTCGCCGATTTTCTTGAGGAGAAGCGGGATCTCCGATGCGCGGTATTGTCCGTCCGCATCCGTGTGGACGATGACGTCTGCGTCTAATTCAAGGCATTTCTCGATTTCTGTCCTGAACGCTTCTGCAAGGCCATACTTCTGGGGGTGGGAGATGACGAGTGCACCGGCTTTTTTGGCGATTGCAGCAGTTTTGTCTGTCGAGCCGTCGTCGATTACAAGCAGCTGATATGGCCATCCCGTGTTGTACATAACCTTTTTAATGGAATCGAGGACCTTTCCGATCGTCTTCTCTTCGTTGTATGCGGGAATCGTTATGATGATACGCTTATTTCTCATACTTCGGCCTCTTGAAGTGTTTTTTAGAGTGGTTTTTGGCTTTTTTCCGATTCGTGCACTCTACTCTGGCTGATTATTTAAAGACTTTTCGTATTTTTGGGCTCTGTCTCGAATCTCGCTTGCGCTCGGCCGCTGCACCGCTCGCTGTGAATGTACTTGTCATCTTGTCGCCGAGAGGATGTCTAACACAATGTAAATCGTTTCAGCTCGCAGGGTGGCAGCGGCAGATTCGGGACAGAGCCGTATTTTTGGCCGCATCGTCACCGACCTGCGAGCTGAAGCCTCTTGCAGAGTCTCGTACGATTCTTGGCTTCATTGTTTAGCTTAAACGTGGCGAGCGAGCGTCGTGGCGACGCAGCAAAATAATCAGCTAAACAAATACGACTTTTCTTATTCTCTCTTGAATACCGCAAGGCTTGAAGCCAAAAACGCTGTTCGTTTCTTCCATGCTGCGCAAACAGGATTCATTCATGTTTTTTATCTGGTTAACCGTGATGATTGGTTTTTTGCTGAAACGCTCATACACGCGCACAAGATTGATCGCAAGCGTCAAAGGAAGGTGTATTTTGTATACTCTCTTCCCCTGCAGGCGCGCGATCATGTCGATTATCTTGTTCATGTCCGTTCTCTCTTTTCCTACTACTATGAAAGTCCCTTTAATGTCTTTTTGCAACCCTACGCGCACGTATTTTACAACATCGTGAACATATATCGGTTGCATGATCGCTTTTCCGTCGCCGAAGACAGGCACAATTCTTGTACGCCGGATGATGCGGGCAAGTTTTGATAGGTTTTTATTGTCCCCTTCGCCATAAATCAAGGCAGGCCTTAAGATTAAGTGGTTTTTGAAACCTGAAACTATTTTTTCAGCTGTTTGTTTGGTCATTGAATATGGTGTCTTGTTTTTTGCAAGAACCCTTTCTGAGCTTAGGAATATAACTTTTTTGACTTTCCATTTTTGGGCCAGTTCGATTATTCTTTTTGTGTACTCCACATTTGTACGAATCATTTGTTTTTTGTCTGCAGGAGGTGTGCTGCCGGCAATATGGACTATCGCGTTTGTGTTTTTTATGCATTTTTCAAGTAAATCTGCATTTTCCCATGATCCTTGTACGATCTCCACATTTTTTGAAGCATTGCGCTCTTTTCTGAGTTTTGAGGCATCACGGGTGAGAAAGGTTACAGTGTGCTTCTTCCAGAATTTATCTCCTGAAGCGGCGTCTCTGAATACTGCGCTTCCTACGAATCCTCCGCCGCCCGTGATGAATATTCTCATTCTGTATTTTCTCATTCTGTATTGCCCCCTCTCTATGTTGTATTATCTGGTCTTATTATGCCGAGGCGCTGCTGATATAACTGGTGTAGTTTTGTTTTTGCGCATTTGTCAAAAAATCGCCCATGCATCGCCCTTTCATCATTGAGGAATCTTTTAGATTGAAGGGAGTTTATATTTCCATACTTTTCGTCAAAATGATCGTTTGCCGTATCAATATCAATATAGTCTGGAGGGCTGTTTCTGCTTCTTTGGTACAGTACGAGGCGCGGCTCGCCAGCGTCTGAGATGACTGCTGCTTTTTTGAAATTTTCCGGTAGTTGGGCGGTTGTCCCCTCTTCATCTCTTGGGCTGGTGACGATGACCGAGTATTCATCTATTTTTGTTTTGAGCGCTTCGCGTATCTCCGGTGGCGTGGCGTCGATGAAGGCGCGAGTTGTTCTTCCGAAGTAATACTGTGCAATTGGAAGCTCTATCGGATCCCCTCTTTTCGCATCGCTGAATATTATGTCTTCTTCTCTCGTGTTTTCTCTTATCCAGAACCCGGCAGCCTTTGCTCCATTATCCTGATAGTGTATTCCGTACTTGCCCGGAGGCTCTATTTTGATGGGACTTGGCAGGTTTACTCCTTGCACGCCGATTAGTGTTGTGTACAGAGTAAGAACGAAAATAATCGCGATCACCGCTATTGGAACGAGTTTTGAATTGAAGTTCTTTTCAAAGAATCTGTCAAGAACGATGGAAGAGTATGCAAGCATTCCAAATATTCCAAAGAGCAGATAAACATAGGTCTGCGTCGCACTGGGAGGTATAAGAAAAAAGAACGGGACAAGGAATATGATGCCCCACACGAAGAAGATGCTTTCTTTCTTGTTCTTCTTCAGGTCATTTATTCCAACAGCTAACGAGAGCAGAATTATTGCGCTTAACAGAATCCCCGCATCATTCACGAGCCAGTTCAGCGCGCTTATTGCATAATTTCCAATGCTGGTTTTTCCCCCCGAGAACGTGTGGCCTAGAATGTCATAACAGGATATGCCGGTTTTTAGCACAACCGCGAGATGAACCGCCAGGAGAATCAGTATAATGATGATGGGTGGGAGAATGAGCTCTTTTTTTGAGGCTCTTCTGAATGCTGATGCGAGGGCATCTCTGACGCGGCGTTTTTTTTCGAATTCTGAATTGAATAGTATGTAAAGCCCCAACGGTATGATTCCCAAGAAGAGGCTGTTTGTAACTATTGTCAAAGCGGCAAACACGCCGCAAAGGACGCCTGATTTCTTATCGTTCTTTTCAGAGTAGTCTTGTGCAAAATAGACGAAAAATGTGAGAAACAGCAATCCAATTAATGTTGGTACGCCCATCATTCTAGATAATGCGACATGTATGGGAATGACCGACAATAGAATCGCGCTGATCATTGCCGCTCTTGTATTGAATGTTCTTCTTACGAGAATGAAGATTGCTATGATATTCAATGCGCCCAAAAGTATGAAAGGAATAAGCCAGCGGAATTCAGTGACCTGAATGCCAAAAATTTTGAAGAACAGTAACGCGTTCAAGAAAGTGGCGATTATGTGCGCGGTGCCTACTGGATGGACAACGAGTCGTGCGAAAGGGTTCTCATCGCTTAACCGAAATATCGTGTCCGGAGTCCAATCTAGCGAGAGTATATTGAGAGATATCACCGCGGGATCCATGTGATCATTGCTGGGAAATGTTCCTCCCGCCCCGTATATCCTCAAAAAAAGAGCTAAGACTATGACGATTACAAATGTAATTACGTGCGTTTTTTTCATTGTCATAAAAATCCGCCGAAAGCGCCCTACCTCGGGCTAAAGCCCGAGGCTTGACGGGCACTTTCTTTGACTGCGGATTTTTAGGACGCCAAAAAAGAGCCAACGCCCTAAAGGGCGGGGCTATCTTTTTTGAGCGTCTTATTTTTGAACATGTTCCTATGTTCCTGTACTGTTTGTTTTGACGTTTGGTTAGAT